>JAXIZX010000136.1:0-7161 GCA_036303765.1 Collinsella sp.
CTCCTCGTGCGTCAGGCAGCTCTCCTCCATCTTGCTGGCGCCCAGGCCAAACACCAGACGGGGGTTGTAGAGCACGTGGGGCTCGCCGGCGTCGTCCAGATAGACGCAAACCTTCTTGGTAACGCCAATCTGGTTAGCGGCAAGGCAGCCGGCATCGTCGAGCGACTTGATGGTATCGATCAGGTCCTGAGCAACCGACTCGTCCTCGACGGTCGCAACCTCGCAACGCTGGGACAGGATAGCCTCGTCGTGGCAAAGCTCTTTAATCATACGTTCCTCCATAGGGGTCGTTGTAACCGCTTAAGTATACGGTACCCACACATTTTCATGCGAAAAATACCGTCCGTCTGCTACAAAGCGCCGAACATCAACATGCGAGGAACAACAGCGTCGTAAAGGGGCTATAGTGGGTGAGTTCGTGTCAATCGGCCTAAACTCGGGGCCGAACAAGGAAAGGGTATGCATGGACGAACTATTTCACGTCAGCGAGCGCAAGTCCACAATCGGGACCGAACTCCGCGCTGGACTGACAACATTCCTGGCGATGGCCTACATCATCGCCGTCAACCCCGCGGTGCTCTCGGGCGCTGGCATCGATGCGGGAGCGCTCGCCTGCGCCACCTGCCTGGGCGCCGGCATCATGACCATCTGCATGGGCATCTTCGCCAACCGCCCGCTCGCCTGCGCGTCGGGCTTAGGCGTCAACGCGATGATCGCCGGAATCACCACCACCGTCTGCGGCGGTGACTGGCACGTGGCCATGAGCGTCATCTTCCTTGAGGGCGTCGTCATCTTGCTGCTCGTGCTTTGTGGCCTGCGCGAGGCCATCATGGACGCCATCCCGGTTGTCCTGCGTCACGCCATCTCGGTGGGTCTGGGCCTGTTCATCGCCATGATTGGCCTGTGCGATGCCGGCATTATCACCGCTGGCGCCGGTACACTCGTCGGTCTGGGCGACATCACCTCCCCCACCTTCATCGTCGGCATCATCTCCATCCTGGTGACAGTCGCCCTCGCCTGCCGCAACGTCCCCGGCTCGCTGCTCATCGGCATCGTCGTCGCCGTCATCGCCGGTATCCCCCTAGGTGTGACCCAGGCTCCGACCGGTATCATCGCCCCGCTCGACTTCTCGAGCATCGGTGGCCCCATCGCCGACGCCGGCGGCGTGCCTGCCATCGTCAAGGTCCTTACCGACCCCGCGCTCCTCGTCATCTCGTTCTCGCTGCTCATGAGTGACTTCTTCGACACCATGGGCACCGCGATGGCCGTGGCCAAGCAGGGCGAGTTCCTCACCGACGACGGCAACGTCGAGAATATCAAGGAGATTCTGATCGTCGACTCCGCCGCCGCTGCTGTGGGCGGTTTCATGGGCGTCTCCTCCATCACCACCTTCGTCGAGTCCACCTCTGGCGCTGCCGACGGTGGCCGCACGGGCCTCACCTCCGTCACCACCGGCGTGCTGTTCATTCTCGCCGCGTTCTTCTCCCCCATCGTCACCATCGTTTCCAGCGCCGCCACCTGCGGTGCTCTGGTCTACGTCGGTTACCTCATGATGAGCGAAGCCTCCGAGATCGACTGGTCCGACGTGTCGCAGGGTTTCCCGGCGTTCATGATCGTCGCCGGCGTGCCCTTCACCTACTCCATCTCTGCCGGCATTGGCCTGGGCTTTATCGCCTACGTGATCGTCGCGCTCTTTAAGGGCGAGGCCTCCAAGATCAAGCCGCTCATGTGGATCGCAGCCCTTGCCTTCCTCGTCTACTTCTTCGTGGCGTAACGGCATAGTCTGCTAAAACAAAACAACAAGGCGCGGAGTCGCATCGAGCGGCTCCGCGCCTTTCTTTTAGCGTCTGCCCCCGTGCCAGCGTGCGACAATTGAGGCTGTCAATATCACAACACCGAGAGAAGCCTGCCTTGGAAGCGCATCATAAGCAGATAACCGTTTATTCAGAGTGTGCGGAAGGCGCGCCCGTCATCTACCTCCCCGTTGTCATGGGCGACGGTAGTGAAGTCTACGAGCGCTGCCGAGAGCTCGACTGCCCGCCGTTCACCCTTGTCGCCATTGGAGGGCTCGATTGGAATCGCGAGCTGAGCCCCTGGGAATGTGAGGGAACTATACGAGATGCCGAGCCCTTTGGTGGACAGGCTGCTGGTTTTCTTGACGAGTTGTTGAAGCAGATAATCCCCCAGGCCGAATCATCGCTCCCGCAACCGCCTGCCTGGCGCGGCGTTGCCGGCTACTCGTTGGCGGGTCTTTTTGCACTGTGGGCACTTTGGCAAACAGATGTCTTTGAGCGCGCAGCGAGTGCATCGGGGTCGCTGTGGTTCCCTGGCTTTATCGACTACGCGCGCGAGCGCACGATGACAGCTACGCCCGACGCCGCCTATCTGTCGCTCGGTAAAAAGGAAACCAAGACGCCCAACCGCATGATGCGGCACGTACTCGACGATACGCGCGCGATGGAAGAGCTGTTTATCGAGCGCGACATCCCAACAACGCTGGAGCTCAACCCCGGCAATCATTTTGCCCAAACTGACCTGCGCATGGCGCGCGGCATCCACTGGATACTGACGCATTAAAAATGGCGTCCACGCGTACGCACGGGCGCCATTTTTTGATTTAGCTGAACACAACTACTATTCGACAGTCTCCTCGAGTTCAGATACGGCGGGCGTCGAGGATTGGGACATGGAAGTCCTTTCATGATGGAAGGGCGATCAGGCATATCGGATAACCTGCCCGAACGATACGATCCGGACCATTGTACGTGATACGTCATGTCTCGCGCGCGCCGTCACCTGCAAGCGGTAGCGTTACTTCCAAACGCGCTCGGCAATGCGCTTGACCAGCGCGATCTTTGCCCACTGTTCGTCCTCGGTCAGCTTGTTGCCAATCTCGCAGCTGGCAAAGCCACACTGCGGAGACAGATACAGGTTCTCGAGCGGCACGTACTTTGCCGCCTCGCGGATGCGCTCGACGATGGCGTCCTCGTTCTCGAGCTCAGCGGCCTTGGTGGTCACCAGGCCCAACACGACCTTCTTGCCGGGGGCAACATACTTCAGCGGTTCAAAGCCACCGGCACGCGGCGTATCGAACTCCAGGTAAAATGCGTCAACGTTCTCGTTTGCGAACAGGTACGGCGCGATGGGGTCATAGCCGCCCTCGAAGGCATAGGTGGAGTGGTAGTTGCCGCGGCACACATGCGTGTTGATGACCAGATCGTCGGGCTTGTCCGCGATGGCGGCATTGTTGAGCGCCACGCCCAGCTCGCTTACCTTTTGCAGGTCGACCGGGCTCATGCCGGTTTTGGCGACAAAATCGGTGTCGCAGTAGATGCCCCAGGTGCAGTCATCAAACTGGATGTTGCGGCAGTCTGCTGCGTACAGGTCGGCGATCACCGTGCGATAAGCGGCTGCGATGGCGTCGGCAAGTTCCTCATCGGTCTTATAGACAGCGCGCAGGCTCTCCTGCTGGCCGTCGCAGCGGTCGAGCGTGACTTCGGAGAACGTCTGGATCGGCGCCGGAATGGTTTGCCGCGCGACCTGGCCCTCCCCCTCGAGCGCCTTGACAAATTTAAAGTGCTCGACGAACGGATGGTTCTCGCCGCTAATGGGGCCGGTTACCACGGCGGTGTCGGCTGTGGTCTCCTCGTCGTGGAACATATAGCCCGTACGCGAGGTACGGCGTTCAATGCCGTTGAGCCCCCACATAAAGTCGAGGTGCCAGTAACTGCGGCGAAACTCGCCATCGGTAATCACCTGCAGGCCAGCGGACTTTTGCTTGTCCACCAGGTCGCGAATGGCCTCATCCTCGACGGCCTTAAGGCCGGCGGCGTCGAGTGTGCCCGCAGCATAGGCGGCACGGGCGTCCTTTACGGCCTGTGGACGAAGAAAGCTGCCGACGATATCGGCGCGAAACGGCGCGTTCAGCGTGGTTAAAGCACTCATAGATATCTCCCTTTGCATTGGTTGCTTTACTGGGACAAAGTATGAGCGCTCATATAGCCATCGTAAAATATACGTTTATAACAGTTTGATATAGATGCTTCCTATATCAGTTGGGACTGCCATGAAGAGATTTGACCTGTACAGGACGCAGCAGTCTAGATATGCTGACGGATCGCGTCGATATAGGCTTGACCGTAGCGCGTAAGCGTCGTGTTCTTGCGCGTGATGATGCCAATCTCCATGTACTCGTCCACGTCGAGCGGAATCGAGATAATGCCGGGGCCGTTGAGCTCGTGGCTGATCACGCCCGAGCATACCGTGTAGCCGTTGAGGCCCATGGCCAGGTTGAACAACGTCGCGCGGTCGCGCACGCGGATATTCTTGCGGCGCTCAAACGTCGAGGTCAGTTCCTCGGAATAGTAAAACGAGTTATAGCTGCCCTGCTCGTAGGACAGGAACGGGTAGTCTTCCAGATCCTCGAGCGTCACGCTGGAGCGGTCCGCCAGCGGATGGTCGGCGCAGACGAAGACATGCGGCGTGGCGCAGAAGAGTCCTTCGAACACGAGCTCGTTGGCCACCAGCATGCGCTCGATGACCTCGCGGTTATGCTCGGATAAGTACAGGATGCCCAGTTCGCTTTTCATATGCGCGACATCCTCGATAATCTCGTGAGTCTGCTCCTCGCGCAGGGTGAAGTCGTAACGCGCGGCATCGAACTCGCGGATCACGTCGACAAACGCGTTGACGGCAAAGGAATAATGCTGGCAGCTCACACTAAAGTGCGGCACCTGCTCGGATGCGCCCTTGTACTTGCCCTCGAGCAGGTCGGCCTGGTCGAGTACCTGGCGCGCATAGCCCAAGAAGGTCTCGCCTTCCTCGGACACAATGACGCCCTTGTTGGTGCGCTCAAAGATGTGCACACCCATCTCGTTTTCGAGATCGCGAATCGACGCGGTAATCGAAGGCTGCGATACAAAGAGCCGGCGCGAGGCCTCGGTAATGCTGCCGCATTCGGCAACTTTGACGACATATCTGAGCTGCTGGAGCTTCATGGCTGTCTCCTTAGCTGTTCGTGAGATTCGCGTCGGCAGTACCCGGCAGGCGCATAAACGGCGGCATCTCCCCCGTCGCGGCGCAAGCGGCAATCTGATGCAAAGCCCCGGCAACCGCATCGTCTGCCGCAGCGCCGATATGCCAGCGCGCGGCAGCCGTGACAGCCTCGTTGGCATTGGCGACTGCAACGGAGTTGGGAACGGCATCGATCATGGGCAGGTCGTTATCGGAATCGCCAAATACGGCCACCTCATCGGGCGTCAGGCCCAAAGCGCGCGCTAGCTCCAGCGCAGCGCAGCCCTTGTCCCAACCAGCCGGAAGGATGTCAAACAGGCGCACTCGGTTGTTGGGAAACACGAGCGAGAGTTCCGGCACCTCGGCGGCAACGCGCTCACGTAGCTCCGCGAGCTCCTCACGCGAACGGGCACTCCAGATATTCGCCTTAAACACCGGCGCGTCATCGACGACGGGACGGCACGGGGCTTCTTCGCCTTTGAGCCATGCGTTGCCGCCCGACTCCATGGCGCGACGAACACGCTCGGGATCACTCGTCACGCAATAGGCATCGTTGCCCCAAAAGTCATCGCCCAGGCTATAGACCTTCAGATAGGTATCGTCGGTCTCTTGCTCAAGATAGTCGGCAAGACGCATGAGGGCACCGTTGTCGCTCGCACGGGAGGCAACAACCTCGCCGTCGACAAACATCACCTGGCCGTTACAGAACGCACCGGTCGAAAAACACTCGGAACGGTTTTTGAACATCCAGCCCATCGCGGACGGCTGACGACCCGAAACCGGCCCAAAGTGCAGACCCGCCGCCTGCATGGCATGAATACCCTCAATGGCGTAGTCGCTGGCGCCGTCATGCCCGGCTGGAATCAGCGTATCGTCCATATCGGTCAGCACAAGTTTAATCATAAGGCCCCCATTCGTATCGGTCCTACCTATTGTAACGACCTGCCAAAATAAACCTGTCCCTTTTTGGCAGGTGCGCTAGTATAGGGAACAACAGATTCGATGCGGGAGTGCCGGCGGTGCAAACCACAAGGCTGAGAGGGCAATGGGCCCAATCCTTTGAACCTGTCAGTTAATGCTGGCGTAGGGAGCATGCCGCCTTTACAGGGGCGCTGTCTATGCACAGCGCCCCTTTTCTATGCCAAGGAGGCATGTGCAGTGATTGATTCGGAACAGCTTAAGCAACATATGGTCAAGGCCGTGGAGGAGATTCGCACTACCAATCCGATGGCCGGTTCCATCACCAACACGGTGACGATCGACTTTGTCGCCAACGCGCAGCTCGCCGTGGGCGGATCGGCCGCCATGGTCTATCTGCCCGACGAGGGCGAGGCACTCGTTGCCGGCGGCGGCGCCATCTATCTCAACATGGGCACGCTCTTCCCCATTTACGAGCAAACGATTCCCCGCGCGGCCAAGGCGGCACACGACGCCGGTAAGCCCTGGGTGCTCGATCCGGTGGGCCTGGGTATCGGTAGCCTGCGCACCCAGCTGGTCAACGAGCTCAAGCAGTACAAGCCCGCCATCGTGCGCGGCAACGCCTCCGAGATTATCGCGCTCGCCGGCCTGTGGGGTCTTGAGGGCGAGGCGGCCGATCTGAGCCGCGTGCGCGGTGTCGATACCACCGACACGGTCGACGCCGCCCGTGGTGCCGCCGTGGCGCTCGCTCGCCACACCGGTGGCGCCGTTGTGGTCTCGGGCGAAGTCGACCTGATCACCGACGGCACGACGGTGGCCAAGTCTCACGGCGGCAGCCCGCTCATGTCCAAGATCACCGGCTGCGGCTGCTCGCAGGGCGGCGTGCTGGCCGTGTACGCCTGCGCCGCCGACCCGTTTACGGCAGCCGTCTGCGGCACCGCCGTCTACAACGTGGCCGGCACGCGTGCCGCCGCTGTCGCCGACGCCCCGGCAAGCTTTAAGGTCGCCTTTATCGACGAGCTCTACCGCGCAACCGCCCAAGACATCGCCGATAACCGACTCGAGCTCGAGGAGGCATAGGCCATGTCCGAGCCCGCAACCAATGCCGGCATGAACACGCTCGTCGCCGTGGCCATCGCCCCGTGCGGCACCGGCGATGAGCTATCCGCCGAGGTCGCCGAGGTCGTGCGTGTCATTCGCGAGAGCGGCCTGCCCAACCGCACCACCTCC
>JAXIZX010000137.1:0-3750 GCA_036303765.1 Collinsella sp.
GGCTTTGCTCTGGAAAGTGCGCTTCGCGGAACTTTCCCGAGTAAAGCCCGCGGCCCGGGCGGGCCCTCTCGACCGTTTCGATATGCGGGGTCTGATTTTTTTAATGTAATAGGGACTTTGCTGATGCTACCTTGGATACTGTGCATCCAACTTTGGTCAGCTAGGATTACATTGCCGGGGCCGGGGTGCCTGCTTTGTTTTGGGAAGTTCGCGAAGCCCACTTCTCAAAACAAAGCAGGCACCCCGGCCCTCGTGGAATAGCTAAGAGGGGGAGTAGATGAGCTTTACGAGCGTGGCGTTGCAGATGGTGACGGTTTCTTTGCCGATCCTGTTGGGGTGGTGTATCTCCAAGCTGGGGTTTATGAAGGCCGAGTTTGAGCGCGAGCTTTCGCGTCTGCTGCTGCAGGTGGCGTTGCCGTGCTTGGTGCTTTCGTCGGCATTGGGCGATGATGTGCAACTGCCGAGCGTTGCCGATACGTTTTCGCTCATGGGCCTGTCTATTGTCATGTATGTGGTGGCGATTGTGATCGCGTTTGCCGTTACCGCTGTCCTTCGTGTGCCTAAGGGAACCGAGTGCTCGTATCGCTTTGCCGTGCTCTTTGGAAATGCCGGTTTTATCGGGTTTCCGGTTGTTCAGGCGGTGCTTGGCAAGCAGGCGCTGCTCTATGCTTCGATTGCGCTCATCCCCCTCAACATATTTATGTTTACCGTCGGTGTCATGCTCTTTAGTGGTGCACAAGGCGGCCTGAAGAAGCAACTTCGAAACCTTGCCGCTTGTTGCAAAAACCCTGGTCTCATCGCAAGCGTCGTTGTGCTCGTGATCGTGTTGACGGGTTGGACCGATTGGGGCGTGCTGGGCGATTCGATTTCCATCGTGGGCACCATGACCACGCCGGCGGCGCTGCTACTCATGGGTTCGTCTATTGCCAAGTATCATCCGCTCGATATGCTTACCAACTGGCGCGCCTATGTCGCCGTTGCATTCCGTTTGGTTATCGTGCCCGTGGCGTGTCTTGCCGTGGCTCGCGTGTGGCCGGGCATGACGCCCATGTTTATCACAACACTCGTCCTCGAGATGGCAATGCCGGTTGGCAGCAACGGCACGCTGTACTGTCTCCAATACGGCAAGGATGCACGCCCCATGATGCAGTGCACCTTCCTGTCGATCATCTGCTCCATCTTGACCATCCCCCTAGTAACCATGCTGTGCGGGTAGGCACCCCGGCCCTCGCCCGTACACTTTTCCGCTGAGCGCGTGATTGCCGCCGTGTACCGAAGGGTTGCCGTTGCAACTTCAAATTGGTGCTATATTCGGCTTGAGTTGTTTAATACTAGTACGGGAGGCTGATATGGGGCTGTTCAAGAAGAAAAACCCGCAGGATGCCTTTGATCCCGATGTGTTTACCATCACGGATACTATTTTGGACCCGCCGCGGTTTACGTTTTTGCCGGCCATCTACCAGGATGCTACGCGTCGCAAGTGGGCCGTGCATCAGCGCGGTGCGCAGCCGAAGATCTTTGACTACGCGGATGTGCTGCAGTGTGAGATCGTCGAGACTGGGAATCCCGAGGATGTGCCGGAGCTCAGCAATCGTGAGCTCGCTCAGCAGATTTTGATCAATCCAGCTCAGGCCACTAAAAACAACGCCGCCAAGCGTAATATGTGCCTTGGTATGGGTGTCATCGTTGCCGTGCGAACCGGCGAGGATGAGATTTCGAAGCTTGAGATTCCGGTGACTGCGGGCGAAGTCAAGCGAGACTCCGGCCTATATCGGTCGTATCGGAACGTTGCGGAGCAGATTAAGGAAGCTTTCGACGCCATGGGGTGTTCGGAGCAATGATGCCCGCAGCATCAGGCGGTTGAGGAGCCTTGCCCATGTCGAGCGAACCATATGCGATTCCGCCCAAAGATCGCGCCTTTGAGGGCATTCTTTGGTATATCAAACACTATGACTTACAGGGTGGCGATCGGTTGCCTGCCGAGCGCGTGCTCTGCGAAGAGCTGGGCGTATCACGCACGGCGCTTCGTGCTGCCATCACGCGTCTTATATCGTGCGGAACCCTGGAAAGCCGCCGTGGTTCGGGCACCTATGTGTGCCCGCCCAAACCGCTGAACATTTTCCAGGAAACGTGGAACTATACCCAGGCCGTCGAGAGGGTCGGCTCAAAGTCCACCGCACGCCTGATATGGTCAAAGGTCGTGTATGCCGATATCGATTTGGCTCAAAAGGCGCAGATCGATCTGGGTATGCCGCTCTTCTGCATTCGACGCGTTCGCGTGGTCAATGGATCCCCCGCATCGATCGAGACGGCATACGTCAATCTGTCTTTATGTCCCTCGCTTCCCGATCACGATTTTGAGCAAGAGAGCCTCTATGACGTTTTGCTCAAAGAGGGCAATGTCCATGTGACGCACGGCAAGGAGCATATTTCCATCAGCCGCCTGAACGCCGACGAGGCCAAGCTGCTGGATGCCCAGGAGGGCACGCCGGTGTTTTACAAGGCGTCTCACGAACGCGACGAGAACGACGGCTTTGTCGAGTATTGCAAGTCCGTGATTCTGCCGACAAAGTATCGCTTTGCCGATAACGGCGAGGCGGACGGCGTTGCAACGAAGGTGGGTGTCGAATGGCTGAAGCGGTAGGGGACCTGCCGGTCTACAAACAAATCCGCCGCTGTATTGCGGAGCGAATCGAGCGCGGCGACTATCCGACGGGTTCGATGATTCCGTCCGAAAATGAACTGGCCGAGGAGTTTGGCACCACGCGTCTGACAATTCGTAGCGCCATGGACGAGCTGGTCAAGAGCGGTCAGATTCGTCGCGTGCAGGGCAAGGGCGCCTTTGTGGGGCATAAGTGGTTTGATGAGCACGTTCGCAAAGGCGGTTTTCGCCAGACGGTTTTGGCCTCGGGCGCGACGCCATCGGTACGCATCCTCGCGCGTTCCAAACGCTATGCCGGCCTGTACTATGCCGACCTGTTTGGTATCGCCGAGGACGATCTACTTTACTCGGTGCGCCGTCTTAACTGCATCGATGGCGAGCCCGTGTCGATCGAGATGACGCTGATTCCGTGCCTGCTGTTCCCGGGTATCGAGGATGTCGATATTTCGGTTTTCAGTCTGTACGAAACCTATGACATGTTGGGTCGAAAGCCGGATAAATCGATTGAGAAGCTCGATATCGAGGCTTTGGGCGCACGCGATGCGAGCCTGCTCAATCTTGAGCCAGGAGATCTGGCGCTTGTGCTGGAATGCTTGACTTACGATGCGAGCGGACAGGTCATCGAGTACGCCAAATCCTTTACTCGCGGCGATGCCGGCGGTTATGCCTACAACTATTAGTATCTAGAACGTCCTTGCGCACGGCGAGGACGCTCGTTTTTTTAGGACATGTGCCGCTCGACCGATGAACGGCCAAAACTGACCGTCTACCGAGAGAGGAGGATTTAATCGAAAAATCGGTATTAAAAACGGCTAACCTGTAATCGTTCACTGGTATTAAGAACCTTTGAATTGTTGAGCTTGGGGCCAAGATGTCCACAAGGTTAAGCGGTGCGACGGGGCGGCAAGCCCGTTCATTCCGTGCGACAATTCAAACTGCTCGTGAAAGGAGCGGGAATGAAGGAGACCGAGAAGATCGAGATCATGCACTTCGACCAGGAGGGCTACCTCGAGGACGGCAGGAACGTCTACGAGGCCGGCAAGAAGATGACCGCCCTGGCCGACCGCGTGCACGAGGAGGGCTACGAC
>JAXIZX010000138.1:0-4757 GCA_036303765.1 Collinsella sp.
CAACTATCTAAGCGGCAGCCATGACTTGGGGCTCGAACGCGTGGGCATTCGCGCATCACGCCGCACCAAGGCACTCGAGGTCGCACTCTGGACGCCCACAGGCTCTTTTCCGCGCTCGCAGGTCTCCCGCGTGCTGGCGGACGCCGCTCACCCCACGAGCATCGTGCGCGTGATGAGCAAGGGCGAAAAGAAGGCCCGCCGTGTCTCCAAGGTCGAAATGCTCGCCGGAGAGGGCTCATGGACCGAGAATATCGCCGAGGGTCAGATGCGCTTGTCTGCCCCGTCTTTTTTCCAGGTCAACACCAAGGGTGCCGAGATTTTGATCGAGCTTGTCATGGAAGCACTCGACCCGCAGGAAGACGAGCTGGCCGTGGACCTGTACTGCGGTGCCGGCACCTTTACCCTGCCGCTCGCCCGCCGCTGCGACTTTGTTGCCGCCGTCGAGGCCTACGGTCCGGCCGTGCGCGACCTGCGCCGCAACCTCGAGATCAACAAGCTCGACAACGTTGACGTCATCGGCGGCGATGCCGTGCGCGAGTTCCCCGACCAGGATGCCGATGTCCTGGTAGTCGACCCGCCGCGTGCAGGTCTGGCGCCCGAGGCTATCGACCTCATCGCCAGCACGAGCGCTCGCGATGTCGCCTATGTGAGCTGCGATCCGGCCACCTTGGCACGCGATCTTAAGCGCTTTGTCGAGGAAGGCACCTTCTCCCCCGTCAAGATCGCGCCGGTCGACCTGTTCCCGCAAACCTTCCACTGCGAAACCGTCGTCCACCTCAAGCGCAACTAGATTGTTTGCCCAAGACCACGCCCGATGATTTTTCTGAGACGGGGATAATAATACATTTGCTCCGAATGATTATTTAATCCCCGTCCCTTTTTAAACATTGGGAAATCGAGCGTGGCAAGCGCATGTCTTCGGGGTATAAGACGGCTAATTGTATGCCGCCTTACGAAAGGAACTCTCATGCCCAGCGTTGCCGTTCTCGCCGCCGATGGCTTTGAAACGATTGAATGCTTGACCATGGTCGATGTCATGCGTCGCGGCGGCGTGCGTGCCACGCTCGTCTCGATTATGCCCACGCGTGAGGTCGTAAGCTCGCTGCAGATCCCCGTGACCTGCGATGCACTCTTTGATGAGATCAACTTTGACGAGTACGACTGCGTCGTGCTGCCCGGCGGCCTGCCCGGTGCCACCAACCTGCGCGCCGATCAGCGTGTCTGCGACGTGGTCTGCGAGTTCGCCGCGACCAAGCACGTCGCCGCCATCTGCGCCGCCCCGTTTATCCTGGGCGAGCTCGACCTACTCGAGGGGCGCCACGCCACGTGCTTCCCTGGCTTTGAGAAAAGCTTCCCCGAAGGCGCCTATACTGGCGAGAAGGTCACGCAAGACGGCAACATCATCACTGCCAGCGGCATGGCACAGTCACTCCCCTTTGCATTGGAGCTGCTGCGCACGCTCGCTGGCGACAAGGCCGTCGAGAAGGTCGCCGAGGGCATCCAACTATGATTTTGGCTTCGCAATCGCCGCGCCGCATAGAGCTGATGCGCGAGGCAGGCTACAACATTCGCGTGATTCCCGCGGATATCGACGAAACGCCCTTTGATGGCGAGGCTCCGCTCACGCTTGTCGAGCGCTTGGCACGCGCCAAGGCGGCTGCCGTTGCTGCCGAGTATGCCGAGCCCAATGAGCTGACGGTCGCGGCCGACACCATCGTCACCTTCGACGGCAAGATTTTGGGCAAGCCGGCAACCGAGGGCGAGGCGCGCACCATGCTCCGTGAGCTTTCGGGCCGCACGCACCAGGTCGCAACCGGCGTCTGCATCGTTAAGGCAGGCGATACGGCCGCCCCGCATGCCGCCGAGAGCCTGTCGTTTGTCGATGTGACCGACGTGACATTCTACGAGCTCACCGACGAGCAGATCGAGCACTACGTTGCCTCGGGTGAGCCCATGGATAAGGCAGGCGCCTACGGCATCCAGGGCACAGGCGGCCGCATGCTCGTGCACGATATTTCGGGCGACTTCTATAACGTAGTGGGCCTACCCATCGCCCGCGTCGCGCGCGCGATTCAAAAACTCTCGTAATTGCATCTGGCGCTGGGTATTCCCCAGCGCCTACAATTTTGGCGTACCGTACGGATCCCGACCGGGCACAAGGCGCGGCGGAAAACCGATAGGAGTTAAACATGGATACACTGCTCGAGGCCATTGACGTCTGCGATGTCGATGGCTTTTGCTATGGCAACTATACGGACGAGGAGGCCGGCACCGGTTGCACCGTAATCGTGGCACCCGAGGGCGCCACCGGCGGCGTTGACGTACGCGGTGGCGCTCCCGCTTCGCGCGAGACCGACCTGCTACGACCCGAGAACACCGTCGACAAGGTCCACGCCGTCTGCCTTTCGGGCGGATCGGCCTTTGGCCTCGAAGCTGCAAGCGGCGTCGCTCGCGAGCTTGAGAGCCGCGGCATCGGCCTTCCCGTCGGCCCCACGCAGGTGCCTATCGTGTGCTCCAGCTGTATCTTCGACCTCGCCTTTGGTAACCCCACCGTTCGCCCCGACATTGAGGCCGGCATCGCCGCCGTGCGCGAAGCACTCGACAACACCCCCACCAAGCTCGAACAGGGCAACGTGGGCGCCGGCACGGGCGCCACCGTGGGTAAGCTCATGGGCCCCGCCACCTGCATGAAGGCCGGCCTTGGCGCTGCCGCCGTGGCGCTCGGCCCCATCAAGGTGGGCGCCGTGGTCTCGGTCAACGCCTGCGGCAACGTTGTCGACCCCTTCACCGGCGAGTGGGTCGCCGGTATGCGCGCCGCAGCCGATAGCGACCAGATCGTCGACATGGAACTCGCAGCCTTTGCCGCCGCCGGATCCATGCAGATGCCGCTCGACCGCACCAACACCACCATCAGCTGCATCGTCACCAACGTGGAACTCACTAAGGCACAAGCCACCAAGGTCTCCCAGATGGCCGCAGACGCCTACGCACACGCCATCCGTCCCACACACACCACCAACGACGGCGATACCATCTACACCCTCGCCAGCGGCAAACTGGGCGCCCAGGCAAGCGCCGCCGTTCCCCTAGACTTACTGGGTATGCTCGCCGTAAGGGCCCTACAGACCGCCATCGTAAACGGAGCCAAAACCGCCAAAACCTCCCACGGCATCCCCGGCGCCGCGAAGTAGCCTAACCTGACCGGTTACCCGGTGGGGCTTGGTTATGTTTGCTGCTCTACAGTCCTGGCTCGCACGAAGAACACATTAAGTGTTCTTCGGCTCGTGCGGAACTCGCGACAAACATAACCAAGCCCCACCGGGCAACCTACCAACCAGATTCTTTTCAGCCTAGGCCCCTGTGTACCGCGCGTCGAAGATCTTCAAATTCAGGCAGTCTGACAATCAATTCTTATAGCAGAGGCCCCTTGGCCTTTAGTTTGATACAAGTTCCGCACGAGCCGGAAAGCACTTAATGTGCTTTCCGTGCGAGCAGGACTGTTCGCAGTAGCAAACTAAAGGCCAAGGGGCCCAGTCAACCTATCAGCAGCGATTACTCAACAGTTAGTTGAATTTGAAGATCTTTGAGGCAAGACGGTATAGGCCGAGTGTGGTTTTGTCTCCGGCCCGTCCGCGCAGATTGGTGAAGAACCCGACCACGCCGTAGCGGGCACGACGATACATGCGCTCGTCGTAGGCCTTCAAATCATTCCACAGCGTCTTTAGGCGCTCGTCGGCGCAATCTTCCTCGGAAAGCTTGGTGAGCACCGAGCAGATCGCCATCATCATGGTGAAATAGCCCATCATGTACGAGCGCAGACGCGACGACTCAACATCGCTGTACAGGTGGTACGACTCCATCATGATGCGCGTCACACGGAACTGCTGGTCCAGACGCTTGACCATCGTGGCCTCGTTGACACTCTGGCCTTCGCGACCGATAAAGTAGCGGTAGAGGTCGATGTCGGCGTAGTACATGGTCTTGCAACGCGGCAGCGGCACGTAGGCGTAGATGTTGTCCACATAGAACGTGTGCGGCGGCATGGGAAGGTTAGACTCGCGCAGCACATCCGTGCGATAGCACAGACTGTGCATGAGTAGGTTCTGGTCCAGGCGGAAATGACCGATCTGATCCCAGGAAAAGATCTTCTTGCGCGGCAGGGCAAATTTGTAGCCAATAGCGGTATGCGTGCCCTCGTAAACCTTCTCGTACACGTAGTTCGAGATAAACAGGTCAACGCGCTGATCACGCTCTTCAAAGCCACGCAGAATCGACAGCATGGTCGAAAGAGCCGCAGCGTCGAGCCAGTCGTCCGAGTCGACGACCTTGTAGTAGGTGCCCTGTGCCTCGCGCAGACCCGAAAGGACGGCAATACCGTGGCCGCCGTTCTCCTGGTGTACCGCGCGAATGATACCGGGATAACGTGCCTCCCACTCGTCAGCCTTGGCGGCCGTCTCGTCCTTGGAGCCGTCGTCCACCACGATAATCTCGATATCGGTGGCGTAATTGCTCCCCTCCAAGATGGAGGTGATGCAATGGTCCATGTCCTTGGCGGCGTTATACGAGGGAATACCGAATGTTATGACTTTATGCATGGCAGGCGATAATCTCATCCGAAAGATCGAGGGCGGAATTGGTCACGGCGTCCATATCGTAGTAACGATACTCGGCCAGACGACCCACCGGGTGGAAGTTCGTCAGGTTCTGGACGCGCTCAAGATAGCGCTCATAGAGCTCACGGTTCTCGGGCTCAAGAA
>JAXIZX010000139.1:0-2778 GCA_036303765.1 Collinsella sp.
GCGGCCACGAGCGCGCTATCGGTGATGTGCACACCGTGGAAGATTTCGTACTTCTCCTTGAGGCCACGCAGGATCGAGAGGGTGTCCTCGACGGTAGGCTCGCTCACCATACCGGTCTGGAAACGACGGGCGAGCGCCGCGTCCTTCTCGATGTACTTGCGATACTCGTCGAGCGTGGTCGCGCCGATCGCGTGCAAGTCGCCACGGGCAAGCGCCGGCTTGAGGATGTTGCCGGCGTCCATGGAGCCCTCGGTGGCACCAGCGCCCACGATGGTGTGGAGCTCATCGATGAACAGGATGACCTTGCCTTCGGACTTCTGTACCTCCTTGAGCACAGCCTTCAAGCGGTCCTCGAACTCGCCGCGGTACTTAGCGCCGGCGACCAGCGCGCTCATGTCGAGCTCGATAAGGTCGCGGTCGCGCAGGGTACTCGGCACGTCGCCGGCCACGATACGCTGGGCGATGCCCTCGACGATGGCCGTCTTGCCGACACCCGGCTCGCCGATGAGCACGGGGTTGTTCTTGGTGCGGCGGGACAGGACCTGAATGGTGCGACGGATCTCGTCGGTACGGCCAATGACCGGGTCGAGCTTGCCGGCGCGGGCAAGGTCGCAGATATTGCGGCCGTACTGTTCCAGCGCCTCAAACTGGGTCTTGTCCTCGGCAGACGTCACGCGGTCATCGCCACGCAGCTCCTCGTAGACCTGCTCGATACGCTCCTTGGTAACACCGGCGTCGCGCAGCACGCGGCCCGCCTCGCCCTTGTCCTCGGCAAGCGCCATCAGCAGATGCTCGGTCACCACAAAGCTGTCGCCCATCTTGGTGGCCTTCTTCTCGGCCTTCTCGATGACGCGAACGAGCTCGTTGGACAGGCCCATCTGCTGCCCCTCGCCCGAAACCTTGGGCGCGTGGTCGATGGCGTCCTGTGTGGAGCGTGCGAGCTGAGCTGGGTCGGCACCGATGCGCTCGATAATCACGGAGATATTGCGCTCGCCGGCACCGAGCAGAGCAGACAGCAGGTGAATCGGCTCCACCGCGCCGGCCTGCGCATCGGCAGCCGTGCTCATGGCGGTCTGCAGCGCCTCGCGCGACGTCATTGCTAGCTTATCGATTCTCATGGAATCACCTCTCTTGGGGCGGCCGCCCTACGGGGCGGCTTCACGTTGTTCGAGAAGTATTGTTGCCAGCTTTGTGCGATCTTATACACAAATCTAAGTCTCTATATATAAGATTTTCTGAGTGATTGAGGGATAGGGTACTGAGGTGTCAGCCTGCCGCTGCCCAGGCGCACTACCATCTCGATCTGTAACATCTAGCAGCCATTTTTAATCCTAGATGTTACAGATCGAGATGAAATGCTCAGCGGCGCCCGTTTATCTAAATCTGTAACAACTACTCGGCAAATAGGGCCCTATCTGTTACAGATTGAGACAAACAGAAGACACCCGAATCGAAAATCTAAATCTGTAACACCAGGCCCACTTTTAGCGGCCAAGATGTTACAGATCGAGACAAACCGAGAACTACTACAAAGGGGACGGGTACCTTTGTGGTGGTTGCAGTCTCTACTTACTTGCCGAACCCGTGCTTCCCGATTCGCCGCTCCAGGGCATCTCATCCTCGAAGAGCCATATACGGGCAGACCCACTATCGCGTGCAGTCTGCGGGTCGGGCAAGCAGGTCTGTTCATAGGCATCTTGGATACACTGACCCATAAAATCGTTGAGCTCGGCCTGGTCGCCCTCCATGACATAGGCTGCATCGCCGGCCATGATGTAAATACCCGGACCCTCATTGCCCTCGTAACCCGGATCGTACGAGACATCACATAACTTTGCGCCGTTTGCAGTGTCCAGCTCGATGGAAGAGTGACATCCGCCAACCATGTCGTTCGCTTTTGCCCGATAGGACGCATATCCGTACCAACGCTTAAATGTTTTGCCCTTGAGTAGCTCGGACGCCCTATCGATCAGGCTTGTATCCGTGGTATAGCGCATGGCCCCAAGCTGAATACTCGGATAATTGCTAATACCCAGCACAGCCGGCTGCTCATCAAAATCAACGGTAATGGTCTCGGGCTTGTCGTCGCCGGTCAGAAGTTCGACAGATTGAGCCACAGGCTTGACCAACGGCTCCGTCACCGCAGCAGGTAGAAACGCCATGCCGACAGCGCCCATGCCAACCACGGTGATCGCAAGCGCCAAAACAATCAACCCAATACGGGCAGGACTTCTCACAGCAAAGCACCTCACAATGCAAGCCTTCGCCATCTGTACTAATAATATCGCCAGCCAGCACTATTACCAAAAGAAGCTGCTCGCACCCCACCACCACAAAGGTGCCTGTCCCCTTCGTGGTGGTTTTCGACGCTAACGGTCGACCATCTCACGCCATGAGATTAAACTTGAATTGTTCTCTGAACATATCCATTTCTGCCTATCCTCAACAGCTCTTTGTCTCGAGGAGCGCATATGAAGCCGTCTCATTCCACCGGTCGCAACGTCATCGCCATTCTCGCCATACCCATCGTGATGCTCTTCCTTATCGTCATCACGCCCTTTTCTTTTGGTATCGCCTCGCCCTTCGATCTTTGCGGGATGATCGACGCCGGCTCGCGTGCCACCTCGCTCTCCTTTGTCTGCCGTGGCGTGTTCTACGAATATGCAATTCCCACCGGAAGTTGGCAGTCCAAGTTACCGTTGCTCGGCAAGGTCGACGGATGCTCCCCCTATTTCTGCCTTGAACCTCAGGCGCTAAACTATCTAATCGACGACCAGC
>JAXIZX010000140.1:0-2745 GCA_036303765.1 Collinsella sp.
AAGACCTTCACCGTGCGCACCGGCGACCTGATCGCCGCGCTCGGCGGGGCCGACGCCTTCACCGCGGGCGCCCGCGTGGTCGCCGTGTACAATGCGCCGCTCAACAGCGCGTGCAACCACGGCATCGCGAAGGGCGACCCCAACGAGGTCTACCTGCGCTACCCGCGCTCTCCCTTTGCCGACCAGTCCGGCGACGCCGGCTTCACCCCCACGCCGAGCGATGACGCGTGCGCCAACACCTGGGATCTCGCGCTCACCAAGCGCGGCAGCGACGGCGACAAGCCGCTTGCCGGGGCGGTCCTGAGCATCGCCGACGACCGCGGTCGCACGCTGACGGCCGACGGCACGTGGGATGCGGAGGGCAAGGCCACCGTCACCACGGGCGAGGACGGCCGCGTGACCGTCTCGGGCGTGGACTCGGGCAAGCTGGAGGTCCGCGAGCTCAAGGCGCCCAAGGGCTACACCGCCTTTGAGGGCACGCGCTCCGTGACGGTCAAGGCCGAGGGCCTGGACGTCGACCAGGTGGCCGCCGCCAAGCCCAAGCTCACCATCACGGCCGAGTCGCCCCTGCGCGCCGACAGCGCGGACGGGTCGACGGGCAGCCTGGAGGCGTCGCTCATCAACACGCCCACCGGCACACCCCCTAGCATTACCACCGGAGGCTTTATGCCCTCGACTGGCGATATGGCAATGTACGCCGCGGCCGCCGCAGCGGTCGCCGGAGCCGCGCTCATCGTGGTCGCGCTCCTGGTCAAGCGGGGAGGTGGCAGCCATAAAGAGTAGCTGGCAGCCCCACAGAGAGCGGGGCGAGACGTAGCGAAGTAGATGCTAAGACACGGACAGACAGATTTAGATCAAATGGAATTCGAGCAGAAAGCAGAGGAAAAGAAGATGAGCATGAGCAAGAACATCGCACGCCTGGCAGTAACCGCCGGCCTCACAGCAGCGCTGAGCTTCGGCGGAGTCATGGCCCCGGTGACCATGGCGTTTGCTGAGGGTGGATCGACTGTGACGTTCGATTGCGGTGACTACGCTGGATCAACGACTTATAAGGGCATCCAAATTTTCAAGGCGAATGTGACTACGACCAATGGGACCACGACGGCGAGCAACATCGACTGGGGTAGTCCTGAGGTCAAGACGGCTGTGGTTGCCGCTATTCACGAGAAGGACTCTACCTACACCAGTACAAACGCGCAGGATGCTGCCGATTGGCTGAATGAGCACAACAAAGATGCCGATCAGACCGATTCAAACACTAGGGTCAATAGCGGCCATGTTTTGAGCGTAATTGCCTCCAAACTGGAGAAGACTGGCGATTGGACCAAGACGTCCGCTGGCAGCTCGTCCCTTACCGGCCTTAATGCTGGCTACTGGCTGTTCCTCACCGATACCGCCGGCAAGCCCGCCGGCAAGTCTACCGATGCATTTACCTCTCCCGTGTACACTGTTATCGACGGCACCAGTGAAACGACCGTTAAGCCCAAGAAGAGCGTCCCCACGGTTGAGAAAAAGATTCTCGATGATTCTAAGGTGAAGGGCGGTAACGTTACTGACGAGACCGAATGGGTGGATGCTGCCGACTCCCAGAACGGTCAGGTAGTGAACTATAAGCTAACCGGAACGATTGCAGATAACTACGCCAGCTATGACTCTTATTCCTATAAGTTTAAGGATACGCTGGAGAAGGGTCTTGACTACGTCGATGGCTCGCTTAGCGTTTATGCACTGAACGGTGATGCATATACCGAGATTGCTCCGGCTAGCTACAGTGTGACTAACCCCACTGATTCCAGTCGTGACCTGGTAGTCGATTTTAGTAGGGGCGAAAATGGTCTGAAGTCGGCCACCGCGAAAGATGGCGGACCGCTTACGATCAATGCCAACACCAATATTGTTGTCTTCTACAAGGCAAAGCTCAACGCAAAGGCGGTTATTGCAGGGGCCAACAACAAGCTGGAGGGCAACCCCAATACTGTTACGCTCGAGTATTCTAACAACCCCATGGTCGCAGGCACTGGCACCTCGGCACCCGACACCGTCGTGGACTACACCTACGGCCTTCAGATTAATAAGGTTGACCTGGGCACCGAAGCAGCTCTCGAGGGCGCGCAATTTACCATCACGACCACAGGTGATGAGAATAACAGGGTGGCGAAATACGTCGCGAAGGACGGTACGTTGAGTAATGACGAGGTTCTTTTAACGACGGACGCGAATGGTCTCATTCAGCTTACCGGTCTTGACGCTGGCACCTATACCGTTACGGAGAAAAAAGCTCCCAATGGCTATACCGCGGTTTCGTCTTTCGAATTTACGATTGATCCGACAATTAAGGATGATGGCCAAGGCTACAAGTTGACAAAGCTTGATGGAACGCTTGATCCCAAGGGTCAGGCCGGCAAGGTCATTGCCGGTCTCACCGATGGAAAATCCGGAGATAACAAGCTTGAGGCCAAAAATGGCACCCTCACCAACGCCGACGGCACCTTCAACATCACCGTTGGCGATACCAAGCGGGTTAGCCTTCCCCTCACCGGTCTTAACGGCGTGACCTTCACTTGGATCGCTGGTGGCGCGGTGCTGTGCATCGGCGTGGCGCACCTCATCCGCAGCCGTAAGCAGGCTGAGGAGTCCGAGCAGGAGTAACGCTCGCTCACCCATCCCTTTGGCAGGTGGGATGTGATGGCCATGAGACTTGCGGACACTTTTCTCGTCCATCCACGTTCTTGCTTTGCCATTCAC
>JAXIZX010000141.1:0-6785 GCA_036303765.1 Collinsella sp.
ATCGTACTCATCATCATGGTCATCGTCAGCGGCCCGCTTTCGGCCAGCTGGATCGGTTAGGAGGTAGAACGACATGGGTTATTCGATCGTCAACATCCTTGGCGGCCTTCTGATCGTCACGTCCACCATGGTGGTCGTCTCCAAGAACATCAAGCACGCCATTCGCTGGTATGCGGTGCAGTCGCTGGTGCTCGTGGGACTGCTCGCTACGCTCGGTGCTACTACCGGTGCGCAGGAGCTGCTTATGTGGGCCGGATCTGCCTTTATCACTAAGGTCGTCCTGGTCCCTTACATCCTCAACCGCGCATACAAGAAGATGGGCGAGCCGAGCGACGCATCGCTCAAGGCCGGCCTTAAGCCCGCGTGGGCCATCTGCATCATCGCCGTCGAGGTCGCGATCTGCTTTGCCGTTGTGACGCAGATCAGCCTGCCCACGGCCGAGGTCGCAACGCCTGCGCTCGCCATTAGCTTCGCTCACTTCTTTGTGGGCCTCACCTGCATCATCTCGCAGCGCAACATCATGAAGCAGATCTTTGGATACTGCCTTATGGAAAACGGCAGCCATGTGACGCTCGCACTTTTGGCCCCCACCGCTCCCGAGATCATCGAGATCGGTATCGCCACCGACGCCATCTTTGCCGTCATCATCATGTCCATCGTCGTGCGTCGCATTTGGGACGACTCCCACTCGCTCGATGCGCGCGACCTGTCCGAGCTGAGGGGGTAGTCCATGGAAACGTTGATTCTCGCCCTGCTCGCGACTCCTCTGGTGTTCTCGCTGGTCATGGCGTTTTTGCCCAAGAACACGTCCTATAACGTGTTTGCCGGTCTCAACCTGGTCTCCGTCGCAGCCGTCCTGGTGCTGTCGATTGTGACGGCCGGTGACGTCCTTATGAGCGGCGACACCGCGAGCGCTCTTGGCCTGTGGTTCCACCTCGATTCGCTGGGCGCCATCTTTGTGCTGCTCATCGGCTTTATCGGTTTTCTTACCGGGCTGTTCTCGCTGCCCTATGTAAAGGCCGATATCGAGGAGGGCTCCATGCCCGCCGAGCGCGCCAAGCAGTATTTTGCGCTGTTTAGCCTGTTTGTGTTCACCATGCTGCTCGCGTGTCTGTCCAACAACATGATCCTCACGTGGGCCGCCGTGGAGGCAACCACGCTTTCCACCGTGTTCCTCGTGGGTATCTACAAGAACAAGACGGCCCTCGAGGCTTCTTGGAAGTATGCGATGGTCTGCACCGCCGGCGTGGCCTTTGGCCTGTTCGGTACGCTGCTGATCTACGCCAACGCCGCCGACGTGATTCCCAACGCCCACGAGGCCGCATTCCTATCGTGCGTGCTGCCGTATGCCGACCAGTTCGACCCGACGCTCATGCGCCTCGCCTTTGCGTTTATCGTGATCGGCTTTGGCACCAAGGCTGGCCTGTTCCCCATGCACACTTGGCTGCCCGATGCCCACTCTCAGGCTCCGAGCCCTGTCTCGGCCCTGCTCTCGGGTGTTCTGCTTAAGTGTGCCATGCTTGTGATCATGCGCTTCTACGGCTTTACCATCCAGGCCGTGGGTGCCGAGTATCCGCAACTTCTGCTGTTGATCGTCGGCACGCTGTCCATTTTGGTGGCGGCACTCTCGATGTTTCGCCAGGACGACCTCAAGCGCCGCTTTGCGTACTCGTCTGTGGAGAACGTGGGCGTTATCGCCCTGTGCCTGGGTATCGGTGGCCCGCTGGGTATCGCCGCGGCCCTGCTGCACTGCGTGTTCCACGGCTTTACCAAGACGCTTGCCTTCTGCGTGTCCGGCAACATCCAGCACGCCTTTGGCACGCGTAGCCTGGCCAAGATCCAGGGTGTCGTCGAGGTTGCTCCCGCAACCGCCGCGCTCGCCGTCCTGGCGCTGCTCGGTCTTGGTGCCTTCCCGCCCTTTGGCATGTTCATCTCCGAGTTCCTGACTTTTGTCGCCGGTGTTACCGCCGGTCCCATGTGGCTGGTCGTCGTGGTCGCCCTCGGTCTTACCGTGGCCATCTCCGCGCTCACCCGCATCGCACTCAAGTCGGTATTCGGCCATGCGCCCCAGGGCATGGGCAAGCATGAGGCCCCGGCGCTCATGCTTATCCCCGAAATCATCCTGGCTGTCATGATCTTGTGGTTTGGCATCGCCACCCCGCTGCCTCTCGTGCACGGTGTGGAGACCGCGACCGGCATCGTGCTCGAGCAGAGCACCGAGGAACTTCACGCGACGCCGATGTACCGCGCTGTGTTCGGTACCGAGACCGCTCAGAGCGAGGTGGAGTAACGAATGATTGAAACTGAGAACAAGGTGTATGCCCGTCGCTGCGAGAGCCATGTCGAGGCCCTGCGCCGCGCCGTTCCGGGCTGCATCGAGAAGGTCGAGTGGCAGTGCGAGGACCAGCTGACGATTACCGTCAAGCAGGACAAGCTGCCCGAGGCCGTCCACTACCTGTATTACGAGCGCTACGGCTGGATTCCCGTGATCATCGGCAACGATGAGCGCAGTCTGTGCGGCCGTTACGCTGTGTACTACGTCATCTCCATGGAGGGGGAGGACCCCGGCTGGGTGACCGTGCGTACCGAGGTCGATCCCGCCAAGATGACGTTCCCGTCCGTGACGCCGTTCGTCCCTGCCTGCGTGTGGGGCGAGCGCGAGCTTCGCGACATGTTCGGCCTGATTCCCGAGGGTCTGCCCGACCGTCGCCGCCTGGTGCTTCCCGACGATTGGCCCAGCGGCCTGTACCCGCTGCGCAAGGACTCCATGGACTACCGCTTCCGTCCCGCTCCTGCGAGTGACATGGAAAACTATGAGTTCTTGGCCGACACCAAGGGCAAGGAGACCACACTCGTCCCCATGGGCCCGCTGCACATTACCTCCGACGAGCCTGGCCACTTCCGCCTGTTCGTCGAGGGCGAGACGATCGTCGATGCCGATTACCGTCTGTTCTACGTGCACCGCGGCATGGAGAAGGTCGCCGAGACGCGCCTGAACTATGACGCCGTGACGTTCCTCGCCGACCGTATCTGCGGCATCTGCGGCTGCGCTCACTCGGTGGCCTATGCCGAGGCCGTCGAGCGCGCCCAGGGCATTCATGTCCCGCCGCGCGCCCAGTACATCCGCGCCATCATGCTCGAGGTCGAGCGTCTGCACTCGCACCTGCTCAATATTGGCCTCGCATCGCACTACACGGGCTTCGACTCCGGCTTCCAGCAGTTCTTCCGCGTCCGCGAGAAGTCCATGGACCTGGCCGAGAAGCTCTCCGGTCACCGCAAGACCTACGGTCTCAACGTGATCGGCGGCGTGCGTCGCGACATTTTGGCCGAGCAGAAGCTCTCCACGCTCACGACCATCCACCAGCTGCGCTCCGAGGTTCAGGAGCTCGTCGACGTCTTGCTCTCCACGCCCAACTTTATTGAGCGTACGAGCGGTATCGGCATTCTGGACCGCAAGATCGCACGCGACTTCTCGCCGGTCGGCCCGCTCATGCGTGGCTCGGGCTATGCCCGCGACGTGCGCTTTGACCATCCCTTCGACGGCTACGCCGATCCGGACGTCCAAAAGATGCACGCCGCCACGGCCGACACCTGCGACGCCTTCGGCCGTACCGCCGTCCGCATCCAGGAGGTCTACGATTCGATCGACATGATCGAGACCATGCTCGAGAACTGCCCGTCGGGCCCCATCCTCACCACGGATTGGGAGTACACCCCGCACAAGTACGCCATCGGCGCCACCGAGGCGCCGCGCGGCGAGGACGTGCACTGGGCCATGCTCGGCAATAACCAGAAGTGCTACCGCTGGCGCGCCAAGGCCGCCACGTACAGCAACTGGCCGGTCCTGCGCTACATGTTCCGCGGCAACACCGTGGGCGACGCGGCGTTGATCGTCGGCTCGCTCGACCCGTGCTACTCCTGCACCGATCGCGTGACGGTGACCGATGTCGCCGCCAAGCGCGACCACGTGCTCGACAAGGAGCAGTTCGAGAACGTCTGGCGCGACAAGTCGCCGCTTGCGGGCGAGGGCACCATGGCCGCTCCGCTCGATGAGGAGGCGCTCTAATATGCTGAAGCTTTGGAAGGTTAACGCCAAGGCCGGCGACGCGACGGTCAAGTACCCGTTTGCGCCGTTCCCCACCAACAAGGACATGCGCGGCAAGCCCGAGCACAATGCCGAGCTCTGCATCGCCTGCGGTGCCTGCGGCGTGGCGTGCCCGGCCGATGCCATTCGCATGGACACCGACCTTGCGGCCGATACCATCACCTGGTCGATCGACTACGGTCGCTGCATCTTTTGCGGCCGCTGTGAGGAAGCCTGCCCCATGGAGGCCATCAAGCTCACCGAGGAGTTTGAGCTGGCCGTCATGAGCAAGGACGACCTCACCAGCAAGAGCGTCTACACGCTCGAGCACTGCTCGCGCTGCGGCAAGCCGTTTGCCCCGCATAAGGAGATCGACTACGCCAAGCGCCTGCTGCAAAAGACCGGCGGCATGGAGGCCATCCAGGCCGCCCGTACCGTCGGTATGTGCCAGGAGTGCAAGCGCGAGCTCGACGCCCTGCGCGCCGCCTCGGCCGTAAAGACCGGCAACGCTGCCGGCATGGCTGCCAACGAGACGCTTGCGTCCGGTGAGCCCCAGGGCCCCGGCATGGAGTATCTGGGCGGCCACGGCGTGAACCCGGAGTATGTCGACCGCGAGCTCAACCCCGATGCGCCCGAGATTCCCGCCGGTCCTGCGCCGGTCGAGGGCATCATCATGGATTTTGATACGAAGGAGGAGTAACCATGGCCGAACCCACGCTTTTGCCCGAGCGGCTTCAGTACCGCCCGACCAAGATCGAGCTCGACGAGAGCATCGAGAAGGCCAAGGCGACCCTTCTTAAGAAGATCAAGCGCTCGGTGTACGTCTACCGTGTCGACTGCGGCGGCTGCAACGGCTGCGAGATCGAGATCTTCGGTTCCATCACACCCGTCTTCGACGTCGAGCGATTTGGCATCAAGGTCGTGCCCTCGCCCCGTCACGCCGATGTGCTGCTGTACACCGGTGCCGTGACGCGTGCCATGCGCATGCCGGCCCTGCGCGCCTTTGAGGCTGCACCCGATCCCAAGATCGTGGTGTCCTATGGCGCGTGCGGCTGCACCGGCGGCATCTTCTATGACAACTACTGCGTCTGGGGCGGCACGGACAAGATTCTGCCGGTCGATGTCTACATCCCCGGCTGCCCGCCCAGCCCCGCGCAGACCATCTACGGCTTTGCCATGGCACTTGGTCTGCTGGACCAAAAGCTTCATGCCGAGACCACGGTGGAGGCCGCCGGCGAGCAGGCCGATATCCTGCACCCCGGCGTGCCGTACAAGCTGCGCGTTGCCATCGAGCGCGAGGCTCGCGCCATGAGCGGCTACCGTTACGGCCGCGATTTGGCCAACGAGTTTATGGATACGCTCGAGGGCGCGCCCAAGGGCGATATCCGCGGTGCCATGGCGCTGCTCATCGACAAGCAGGACGATCCTCGTCGCGTTGAGGTCTACTCGGCGCTGCAGGATCTGGTGCTGGCCGGAGGGCGCTAGATGGAGCTCACGGACCGCTCTGGTTACTTTGCGGGCCCCGGCATGCTCGGCGGCTCCTTTGGCGATGCCTCGCGCGCAAGCGACGAGGCCGCCGAGGGCGTCGCCGACCCCTGCCTGGGCCACGCTCCCGACCAGGTGGTCTTTTACGAGCTCACGCGTAAGTTTGTGGAGACCGAGGAAGACGTTCCCCAGGAGGCCTGCGACGTGCTGTACTACACGCTCGCCGTGGGCCACCACACCGGCGTGCTCGATTGCTTTGAGCCGCGCCTGTCGGTGCCGGTGGATGTCTTCTATTCGCTCGTCGATGCGCTGCCGGAGGGGGAGGCCAAGACCAAGTTCGAGGCCATTCGTTCCTTTGGCGAGTGCCAGCTTGACAAGGCGGCGGTGCCGTCGCTGCTCGAGGCCTGCGATGCGCTGCTCGACGAGCGCGGTTTTCGCGGGTCGGCCAAGGCCGGCATCTCGGTGTTCGACGACGACTTTGGGCTGCATGCCCAGCAGGTCGCGTTTCTGATGAAGTTCCGCGATCTGGTTGAGCGCGTGCGCGATGTGTCGGGTGTGTATCTGACGGGAAGGTTGCAGTAATGGGTCGCGTTGTGGATGGACGCGTGAACGGCGCCCCGTTTGCGGGTATCGTGCTCACGGCGGGAAGCGTGCTGCGTGCCGACGATGCCGCCGGCCCCGTGCTCTCCAAAAAGATGGAGGACGCGCCCATCGCCGGTTGGTACACCATCGACGGCGGGCAAACGCCCGAGGACGACATCATCGAGGTTAAGCGTGAGCGTCCACCGCGTTTGGTTTTGGTTGATGCCGCCGACATGGCGCTGCCCGTCGGCGCCATCCGCTTGCTCGACAAACGTGACGTGGCCCGCAAGTCGATGTTCACCACGCATTCGCTCCCTTTGTCGATTCTGATCGAGGAAATCGAGCAATCGTGCGAAGATATCGTCTTCATAGGGATTCAGCCGGGCGATACGGAGTTCTATAACCCCATGTCCCCGGAGGTCTTTGAGGCCGTCGACGCCGTGTACGACGCCGTGGCCGCCAACGACTTTTCCCACTTTGTCCGCTTGGGGCAGGAGCTATAGCAGCGCTTGCCTCTGCTGAATAGGAAAGAAGTGATTGACATGGCAGATTCCAAGGCAGAATATCCCGCTCCCGATTGCCTGGCGCCCGCCGCGATCGAGGCCAAGACCGAGACCGCCGGCGTGACCAAGGC
>JAXIZX010000142.1:0-4056 GCA_036303765.1 Collinsella sp.
CAACCGCCGCCGCGCTCTCCCCCGCGCGCACCAAGCTCTGCCTGGCGCTGCTCGTGCTGTTGGGATTCTCGCTCGGCTGCTCCGAGTTCGTGGTCATCGGCATCGAAAGCGACCTGGCGACGGAACTCGGCGTATCGCTTGCCACCGCAGGCCAACTTATTAGCGTGTTCGCACTGGTCTACGCTATCGCGACGCCGGTGCTCGCGCTCAGCACGGGGCGTTTTCGCCGCTACCAGCTGCTCGTGTGCTACAGCATCGTCTTTGTGCTCGGCAACCTGGTCATGGCGTTGGCGCCCAACTTCCAGGTGCTGTTCGCCTCGCGCATCATCCTGGGCTCCGTCTCGAGCGCACTGCTCGCCGTGGGCGTGACGTACATCCCCGAGCTGCTGTCCCCGCAGCAAACTTCGCTTGCCATCTCGGTGGTATATGGTGCGTTTTCCGTGGCAATGGTCTTTGTGACCTCGATCGGTAAGTTTGTGGCCGACACGCTCGACTGGCACGTGGCCATGTACGGCACGCTGACCTTTGCCGTTTTGATCTGCAGCGCGCTCGTGGCGTTTATGCCTCGCGCCGGGCAGACCGATGAGCCCGCCACCTTCCGCGAGCAGGCGGGGCTACTACGCGAGCCGAGTATCATTACCGGCATGCTCATCTTCTTGTTTGGCGTGGGCTCGGTCTATGTGTTCTACGGCTACGTGACGCCTTATCTTGAGCAGGTGCTGGGCATGGGCACGGTCGAAGCCAGTACCACGCTTATGGCCTACGGCGTGTTCTGCCTGATCTCGAACATCCTGGGCGGATGGATCGATGCGCGCTTTGGCATGAAGGCGCTGCTTATGACGTTTGTGCTGCAGGCTGCGGCGTTACTCGGGCTGTTTGCTGTGGGCGGCACCATGCCCCTCGCGCTGGTCTTTGTCTTTAGCTTGGCGCTGCTCATGTACCTGTTCTCGGTGTCGTGCATCACGCACTTTATGGACGTGGCACGCAGCCGCCATCCCAAGTCGATGGTACTCGCAAGTTCGGTTGAACCCATGGCGTTTAACGTCGGCATCTCGTTTGGCACCGCAGTGGGCGGCGCCGTGGTAAGCAGCGTTGGCATTGCATACGTGGGCGCAGTGGGTGCCGCGTTCTCGCTTGTGGCCTGGGCGCTCACGCTGGTGACGATTAAATTGGCTCACTGGGAGCGCAGGCGGGCAAGGGCGCAGGCGTAGATGCGATACTCGAGCTCGATGATGGCGATCGAAAGGAAACCGCATATGCAACGTGTACTGTTTATCTGCCACGGCAACATCTGCCGCTCGACGATGGCTGAGTCGGTGTTTACCGAGCTCGTACGCCGCGCTGGGCGCGAGGCGGAGTTTGTCATCGATTCCGCAGCGACCTCAACTGAGGAGATCGGCAACCCGCCGCATCATGGCACGGTCGCCAAGCTGCGCGAAGTCGGGATTCCCGTCGTTGCACACCGTGCCCGTCAGGTGCGTCGCGCGGAGTATGGCGACTGGGACCACATTGTCTATATGGACGACGAGAACGCCCGCGGCCTGTACCGAATTTTTGGGAAGGACCCCGACGGCAAGATCTCGCGCCTGCTCGATTGGACCGATCGCCCCGGCGACGTGGCCGACCCCTGGTACACCGGCAACTTCGATGCCACCTACCGCGATGTGCTCGCCGGCTGCACGGCCATGCTCGAGCAGTTATAGGCAAGCGAGCACGCGGACGCACGTGCCACGCCATCGGCATAAAACGAGCGTGGATTTTCTCCCACTTTGAGCGCTCGAGTGCGCTCTAAACGGGAGAAAATCCACGCTCATGAATGTGACAAAGGGACTACCCCTTTGCCACATCCGGGACTGGCCCTAGACCGGCTTGACCTCCAGCTTTATCCCTTCGGCGCAGGAGTCGCCCAAAACATCCGAAAGGGCCCAGGTCGCATATAGCGGCAAATAGAGAACCGCTCCGTTGCGCTCAACGTTGCCTCTCGAGAAAACAATCCCGAGCCTTACGCCATATTCAGCCGTATCAAGCACATGACCGAGCGCAGCGTGCGCGTGGTAATAGGAGCCCGATTTAACCTCGATCGGAACAGCCGTCCCATCCGGTCCATCGACCACAAAGTCCACTTCGCCGCGCTTTTTTGTCTGATAGTAGTAAAGCTGGCGATTTTGGGCAGCTAGCTGCTGGGCCACCACGTTTTCGTAAATGCCGCCCAGATTGGGCTCTTTGCTATCAAGATACGCCGCTTGGGCGACTCCAACGGGGTAGCGCGCCATCAACATGCCCGTATCCGATTGATATAGCTTGAACTGCGATGGCCGTGCCGTCTTGAGCAGGGGCGATTTTGGCTCGGTTACGATATCGGCTTTGAGAGCAACGCCGGCATCGACAAGCCATACAAAATCTCGCTGATACTTCTCGTAGTGAGCCTTGGGGTCAATGGAATTGAGCACGAAGCGCTTGTTTTCGCCCTCGAGCATAATAGGGAGCTGATCGTAGATGCTCTGCACCTGCAGGGCTCGCCCGCTTGCATACTTGGAGATATCCCGCCGGTACTGTTCGTTGAGCTCTGACTGCAGCTGACGAACAGAGGCAAGGTCGCCCTGCGTGTCAAGGAAACGCTGCACGACCTCCGGCATTCCGCCGACAACGGTATAGGTCCTGAAGTTTGCCATCATCGCGTCATGAATGTAATCAGGAATGGGCCTCTCGCTGATACACGCGTCACGTATCGTTTGGCGAGCCCCCTCGCTCACCCCGGTTGCCCAGCAAAACTCCTCAAAATCGAGCGGGAACATCCTAAGCTCGTGGACATACCCCACGGGATAGGACCTGACGCCCTTGAACTGGGTCCCGAGCATTGACCCCGAAAACGCCCAGCGGCACCTCCCGTCCTCTACAAGGAACTTTGCCATCGTCATGATGTCGGGGGCCTCTTGGACCTCATCGATAAACACGAGCGTTTTGCCTGGTGCAATCGACTTTCCCGAAAAAAGCGTCACCCTGCTGATGAAATCATCGGCATTCCGCGCCTCGAGAAGAGCATCTTTTGCCTGGCGATTTTCCATGAGATTGAGCTCGATGTAGGTTGCATGGCTGGCTTTGCCAAATGCGCGAATCGAATAGCTTTTGCCGATCTGGCGAGAACCCGTGATGAATAAGGCCTTTTGCTCGGCAGACTTCAGCCAACGCTCCAGCTCTGCCGCTATTTTCCTGCGCAGCATAGGCTCTCTCCTCAGTGTCATCAAATGAAATGCAAAGTTTTATACGCTTGATTATCGATGAAACGCAGAATTTTTAGAACCTAAAATCAAATGAAATGCAGAGATTTGAGATTATAAGCAAAAGAAGGGGCACCACCGGCGAATGTGTCAAAGGGGCTGTCCCTTTGACACATTGCGCTCGACTACTCGTCAACGATCTCGGCAAGCCAGACGTTCAGCGTATCGACCTCGGGGCAGCAGAACTTTGCCGTACCAGGCTCGTTGCCAGGCACGGTTCCGCCATAGCGCAGAATGTCAATATAGGGAAAGCCCACGTGGCAGGCCATGGAGCACATCTTGCCGCGATCGCGGTCGAAGTCAAAAACGTCGCCCGGCTTGTGACCATGGTGGCAGCGGCACGCACCCAGCTGGTCCACGCAGCTCACGCGGATACGCGGACGCTTGCCACGCGGCGCGCCGAGCGGCCCGTTCTCGCCCGCAGGCTTGACGCCGCCCTCGCCAGCGTTACTCATGGTCAATCACATCCAGGCAGGCCTCGATGGGAAGGCCGGCGGACTTGTCCTCTTGGTCGGCATTGCGCTCGATAAGCTCAGCCACCACACGCATGGCATCGGCCGTTGCGCGCTGCAGGCTCCAACCGGCCATCACGCGGCCGACGAGCACCGCCGAGAACGTGTCGCCCGTGCCCGGGAAGTAGACCGGGATCAGGTCGAAGGGAATCGTAAAGTACCCCCCCGCCACATGGTCGTAACCGATGACGACATTCGCACCGTCGACCACAGCGCTCGTAATGACCACCGACTTGGCGCCCAGGGCACGCACGGCATCCACAAGA
>JAXIZX010000143.1:0-3779 GCA_036303765.1 Collinsella sp.
CTCAAGGGCGTGCTGCACGAGGCCGGCCTGGGCGGCGGCGTGGGCGACGAGGGCGGCTTTGCCCCCAACCTTAAGACCAATGCCGAGCCGTTCGAGTACATCACCAAGGCCGTCGAAAAGGCTGGCTTTAAGCCCGGCGTCGACTTCATGTACGCCATGGATCCGGCGTCCACCGAGTTCTACAACGCTGAGACCGGTATGTATGAGCTCAAGGGCGAGGGCGTGGAGTACACGAGTGCCCAGATGGTCGATTACTGGGAGAAGCTCGTCGACACCTATCCCATCATCTCCATCGAGGACGGCATGGCCGAGGAGGACTGGGGCGGCTGGGTCGAGCTTACCCGCCGCATTGGCAACAAGGTGCAGCTGGTGGGTGACGACCTGTTCGTCACTAACACCGAGCGCCTCAAGAAGGGCATCGAGCTGGGTGCCGCCAACGCGATCCTGGTCAAGGTCAACCAGATCGGCACGCTCACCGAGTCGCTCGAGGCCATCGAGACCGCCAAGGAGGCCGGCTATGCCTGCATCGTGAGCCACCGCTCCGGCGAGACCGAGGACTCCACGATTGCCGACCTGGTCGTGGGCGTCAACGCCGGCCAGATCAAGTCGGGCGCCCCGTGCCGCAGCGATCGCATCGCCAAGTACAACCAGCTCATCCGCATCGAGGACGAGCTCGAGGGCAGCGCGCGCTACGCCGGCAAGTCTGCGTTCTACAACATTCGCTAGGCAGCAGCGTGTGCGGGGGCGGGGCTGACTCGGATCCGCCTCGCCCCCGCCGGGCACTGTTGAGCACCATTGGGCGCTGGGCCATATGACTCAGCGCCTTTTTTATGTCGAGCAAAGGCTGGCGAAGGCGGCGCGGGCGCTCGTGCTATAACTAGAATACTTAGCGCAAACAAACCTCAACCGCACAAGGCGCACATGGATCAGATTTACGACAACAGGTACTATTCCGCCGGTTCGCGTGAGCCGTCGCCTCGCCGTGCGCGCACAGTGCAGCTCGGTGGGTCCGCCTACGCCGGCGCCGACCGCTCCACGCAGCGCCCGACAAGTACCTCGCGCCCCAATGCTCATGTGAATACTTCGGCAGATGGACCGGTGCGCCCGGCACGTTCGTCGCATGCGTCGCGTCCCTCGGCCCAGATGCACGACAGGTCGAGCAGGCCCTCGAGCCGTCTTTCGGGCTCGGACTTTATGCGCTACGCCAATGACAATGCGGTGGTCAAGGCGATCTATGACTTTACGCATGGCTCTCTGCGCCCGCTGTTTATCGGCATTGTCGTGGCGCTGGCGCTCGTGAGCCTGTATTTTCCCGTACGCGACCTGTACGTGGCTAAGCGCTCGAGCGACATCTTGGCCAAGCAGGTCGAGATTCGTCAGCAATACAATGATGAGATGAAAAAAGACACTGATAAGTGGTTCTCGGAAGAGGGCATTAAGGATTCGGCACGGGGCCTGGGCATGGCGATGCCCGGCGAGAAGAGGATTGAAGTGCTGGGCCTGGACGATGATTCGGATTCGTCGTCGAGCAAAAAGTCCTCAAACGCCAAGAATGCCAGCGAAGTGGCCAAAGAGATCGAAGAGGTCGGCAAGGACGCACCGTGGTACATCAAGACGCTCGATATGCTGTTTGGATTTAACGGCGTCGAGGGCCAGACGGTCGCGTCCAGCGGCGAGTAGGCGAGTAGCGCCCGGAGGGGAGCCCGCAATGGCAGATTGCAAACGATATAAGGTGGCCGCGATCGACCTGGGAACGGTGTCGTCGCGACTGGTGCTGGCGCAGGTCGAGGGCGGGGCGATCGTGGGATCGTCCAAGCATACCGAGATTACCGATCTGGGCGAGGGCGTCGACGCGACGGGCCGCTTTTGCGAGGCGGCTGTCGAGCGTGTGCTCGCTGCGTGTCGCATATTTGTGGATGAGGCGCGTGCCTTTGGGGCCGCGTGCGTCTGCACCACCTGCACGAGTGCCGCGCGCGATGCGTCCAACGCCGCGCTGCTGCTGGACGGCCTGCGCGGGCTGGGGCTCGAACCGCAGGTGATTCCGGGCGAGATTGAGGCGCGCCTGACATTTTTTGGCGTGGCGCACGACTTTGCCGGTGAACGCATTATCGTCGCCGATTCGGGCGGCGGCTCCACGGAGCTCGCGACGGGCGTGTACGCACCAGAGCGTGGGGTCTTTGCGCTGGAGGGAACGCGCTCACTGGACATCGGTTGCCGTCGTGTGACGGAGCGCTTTTTCTCGGCGTTGCCGCCCGCGGACGACGAGCTTGCGGTTGCTGCCGCGTGGGCGGGCGAGCAGTTCTCCGCCTATTTTGAGGGCCTACCGAGCAATTTTGAGCGTGCAGAGCGTCTGGTCGCGGTGGGCGGTACCGTCACCACGCTCGTGGCGCTGGTCCACGAGCTGGAGCCGTACGACTCGAGCTTTGTGCACCTGCGCGAGCTTTCGATGGAGCAGATCTCGGCCGCTATCGAGCGCATGTCTGCGTTGGATGTTGCAGGCATTGCCGCGTTGCCGGGCGTGCAGCCCAAGCGCGCGGGCGTGATTCTGGCCGGCGCCGTGGTGATCCGCGAGCTCATGCGTGCCGGCGGCTACAAGACGCTCACCGTAAGCGAGAACAGCCTACTCGCCGGTATGGCCGCCACCATCAACGAGGTTCTCGACGGCGCGACTCCCACCATCGCATGGACTCCCAGCCTCAGCGCCCTCTAAATAAGTTGCGGTGAAATACGGACTAAAATCGCCCTTTCGGGCGCCAAACAGTCCCTATTCCACCGCAACTCAACAGCCGGCACCTGGGGACAGTCCTTGCGGGGCGTCCCCACAGCGCCTATGCCAGCTTGTCGATCTGCCCAATCTCCCAAAGCGGAATATTGATGAGCATGCCCTCGTCTCTATATGCCGCCAGGGAGCTCCTCACGCAACGCTCGAGTTTGAATTTTTCGCAGGCTACTTTCAGACTCTTCGCTTTAAGGTTCTCTGCCGCCTTGACCTCAAGCGGAAGCACGGTTCCCGCATGGTCGATGGCAAAGTCGGTTTCGGCATTGCCGGAGGTAGAGGACCAATACGCGGGAGTTTTGTCCTGGAGCAAAAGCTCCTGCGCGACGTATTGTTCGGTCAGCGAACCTTTGAACTCGGTAAAAACAGCGGATCCGTTAAGAACGATGGCCGGAGAGAGACCGGAGAGCGCTCCGAGGATGCCGGTGTCGATGCAGAACAGTTTGAAGCCCGAGAGGTCTTCGTAGCTCGAGAGCGGCGCCTTTAGAGCGGAAACACGTGGCACCTTATGAACGATTCCGTAGTCCGTGAGCCACTGGAGGCTTTCCTCGAAATCGCGTGCGCGCGCTCCGGGACGAAGGGCGCCATAGACAAACTTCTTGTTCTCCTTTGCAAGCTGGCCGGGAAGGGATTTCCAAACCAACCTCATGCGCTCGACGATGCGGGCGGGTGCATGTTTGCCAAAATCGGATTCGTAAGCCTCGATGATTTGCTGCTGAAGCCTTCGGGCTTCGATGAAATCGCGTGTCTCGGCGAAAGTGGAGACAACTTCGGGCATGCCGCCGACAACAAGGTATTCCTTGAGCAAGTGCTCGAGCTTTTCGGTAACGTTTGCTAGAAGGTCCATGTCTGCGGCAAGGATGGCGTCGGCGAGCGGATCGCCATCGACGGCACGAACGAACTCGACAAACCCCATGGGACGCATGGTGAGCTGGTCGATTTTGCCGACGGGAAATGACTCGTTTTCGCGTCGGAGCGCGAGGCCCATATAGGAACCGGCTGC
>JAXIZX010000144.1:0-4438 GCA_036303765.1 Collinsella sp.
GTTCATGCCACCGCCGCGATTCTGCTGCTGGGGCTGCTGAGCCTCGCGCTCGCGGGAAGCGTTCTTGCCTGCGGGAGCGGCCTCGCCGGCATCGCCCGAACCCGAGCGCTTGCGACGACGACGGCCACCGGCGGCCTCCTCGGCCTCGGGTGCCTCGACCTTACCACGGCCCTTTCCGCGGCCACGGCCCTCGCCTTGGCTCTGACCGGCGCGAGCATCGGATTCAGCATCGCGACGACGGCGCTTGGGCATCGACGTGCCGGCCAGACGGTCGGCACTCGACAGGCCATCGCCCACATCGACGCCGTTTTCGCGATCGAGCTCCATGAGCGCCAGACGCATCTCGGGCGACTCGATGCGCTCGAGCACATCGCGCGTCACACAGTCGGGGCGGCAATTGCAGCCCTGCTCGGCAGCCTTCTTCTTGCAGCCCTCCGAGCAGGTCATATCGGCCAGGTTGACCTTAAAGACCTTGCCGTTCTCCAGGCGCAGCACCAGCTGCTCGCGCGGTGTGTCATATTCTTGGATACGCGCCTTGCCAAGCGGCGTATCGATGAGCGTCTTCTTTTTGGGCGCACGGCTCTTAAAGTCCTTGTACGCCTCGAACTCATAACGCAGGCAGCACATCAGGCGGCCGCAAACGCCGCTAATCTTGGACGAGTTGAGCGGTAGGTCCTGCTCTTTTGCCATGCGAATCGAGACGGGCTCAAACTGTCCGCCAAAGCGCGTACAGCAGAGTTCCTGTCCGCACTGGGCATAGCCGCCCACCAGGCGGGTCTCGTCGCGCACGCCGATCTGGCGCATGTCGACGCGAATGTGCAGCGTCGAGGACAGATCCTTGACGAGCTGGCGAAAATCGACGCGCTCCTCTGCCGCAAAGTAGAACACGGCCTTCTCGCCGCCAAACAGGTACTCGACGCCCACCGGCTTCATCTCGAGGTCGAGCTCTTTGACCAGACGGCGGAAATCGACCATCGCCTCGTCGCCTTGGATGGCCAAGTCGTCGGCAAGCTGCAGGTCGATGTCGCTCGCCACGCGCAGCACGGGCTTGAGCGGCTGACCGATCTCATCTTGCGGCACCTCGAAGGGATCGGCCGTGACCAGGCCGATCTCGGTTCCGCGCTCGGTGGAGCAGATAGCGTAGTCTGCCTCGAGGATATCCAGATCCTGCGGGTCGAACCACAGGTCGCGCGAGGCGTAGGTAAACTTAACGGGTACGACTAACGGCATTTCAGTGCCTTCCTGATATCGAACAGCATGACCTCGATGGCCAGCTGAGGAGTAACGTTTCTGGCGATGTTGCGCTCGGCGGTTGCGACCGCCTCGAGCGCCCGCGTGGCACCCGCAACATTCGTCGCGGCGGCAAGCCGCCCGATCGTGTCGCGCACGTCCTCGTTCACAACGTCTGCCGCCTCGTCCTGAAGCGTCAGCAGCACGTCGCGCATGAGCGTCCGCGCGCTCGCCAGCGCTTCCATGATACCCGAACGCTCGCGCGCGTTGAGTTCGCGCTTGTTGCGGTCCTCAAGCTGCTTCAATGCTCCACGCGACAGGTAGTCGGCGTTTTGCTCGAGCACCTTTTCCTGCGTGGACTTGACCTCGGCGAGCGGCGCCTTAACGGCGACGATGAGCGACTTGGCGCGACTGAGCACATCGGCCTCGTCGGCGGCGATGAGCGAGTCGATGGCGCGAACCATCTGACGGCGGGCGTCCTGGCGCTCGGCGCTCTTGAGGAACTCGATGCCACGCGTGGGACTCCCCGCCACGGCGACGGCCATGCGACAACGCGCAATATCCTGACCGGTGGCGCGGCTCACGGCCTGCGCGGCCACGGCGGGCGACACCAGTCGAAACGGCACGCACTGGCAGCGGCTCACGATGGTGGGCAGCATCACATCTGCCGAGGTGCCCAGCAAGATAAACATAACGCCCTCGGGCGGCTCCTCGAGTGTTTTGAGCAGTGCGTTGGCGGTGTTGGCGCGCAGCTGCTCGGCACGGTCAATGATGTAGACCTTGGCCTTGGCGCGGATGGGCGCCAGAGGCACGTCATCGAGCAGCTCGCGGGTCTGGGCGATGAGGTAGCCGGTGGCGCTCTCGGGCGTGTAGTAGTGCACGTCGGGATGCGTATGGCGGGCGACGCGCACGCAGCTATCGCATGAGCCGCAGCCATCCTGCTCGCACAGGAAGGCTTGGGCGAGCGCCCACGCGGCGTCGAGCTTGCCCGCGCCGGGCGCGCCCAAAAACAGGTAGGCGTGCGATGCGCGACCGCTGGCGACGGCATTGGTCAAAAAGTCGCGCACGCGCTCTTGGGTGTCGAGCTTGGCCAGCAGGCTTGCCTGAGCGGGGGCCATGTTACTCGGCCTCCTGGGCAAGCGCGGCGGTGACGGCGTCCTGGGAAATGTCGAGACCGTACGCGCGAACCTGTTCGGCCGTCTTCTCGAAGACTTCCTCGATGGTCGCGGTGGCGTCGATGAGCTTTACGCGGGCGGGTTCCTCGGCAGCAATTGCGCAAAAGCCCCGGTAGACACGCTCTTGGAAGGCCATGCCCTTGGCCTCCATGCGATCTGCCGCGCCACGGGCTGCCATGCGCAGCGCCGCCTGCTCGGGCGTGATGTGATAGACGAGCGTGAGCGCCGGGTGCGTCCCCGCGACGGCCAGGTTGTTGGCATCGCGCACTATCTGGCGATCGAGGCCATCGGCAAACGCCTGATAGCAAGTTGTGGAATCGTAGAAGCGGTCGCACAGGACCACCTTGCCGGCAGCAAGGGCAGGCGCGATGACCTCGTGCACCAACTGGGCGCGCGCGGCCTCGTAGAGCAACAACTCGCAGGTGTCGCCCATCGCCGTATTGGCGGGGTCGAGCAGCAGAGCACGGATCTTTTCGCTGATGGCGGTACCGCCCGGCTCGCGCAGGCTCACAACCTGGTAGCCAGCGAGCTCGAGCGCACGGGCAAGCAGGCGCGCCTGCGTAGATTTACCGGCGCCATCGACACCCTCGAGCGTAATGAAGCTATGTTGAGCGGGCTCAAAAGCCATGGGCGCAGCCCCTTCCTACAAGGCGCGTAAATGCAGATATATATCAACCAAGCCATGATACCCCAGTGCTCGGTGCGTCCCCAATGGCTAAAGGTGCCTTTCCAAAGTTGCGGTGAAATAGGGACTGATTGAAGCTCTGAGACCGCCAAACAGTCCCTATTTCACCGCAACTTATGATGGGGAATTTTGGACGCTGGGTATAATCGTCGTATTGCATTGAAATGTGGCGAAAGGAGTGGCAATGTCTCGGTATTGCGCCTCGTGCGGCAAGCTTCTTGCAGATAATGCCAAGTTCTGCACCTCGTGCGGTGCACCCGTTGAGCAAACAACCGCGAGCGATAGCCAGCCCGCTTTTGAGCAGACCGGCCCCCTCGATACGCCGCAAGCCAAGGCGGACGACCCCCTCGCCTATCGCCCCGACCCCGCCGCAGGCCCCGCGGCCGTCGAGACCACGCAGCGCATACCCGTCGCGAGCGGCTCGCCCCAACAGCAGCCGGCTCCCGCATACGCGCCCGCTTCGCCACAGACCCCCGCCCCCAAAAAGAGCGGCACCGGGCCGCTTATCGCCGTTATCGTTGTGCTGGTGGCAATCATCATCGCCCTGGTCGTTTTCTTTGTGATCAAGCCTTTCGACAACGCCGCCACGCAGACGACTGCCGAGGTAGCTAAGCTGCACCATGACGTCGACGACGATGACCTAAAGCCTCTCGGCGATCCCAACAGCCTGTACGACGATGATGACGATGACGACGAGGATGGCGGCGAAGCAACGCTCTCCGAGCAGAACCTCTACCGCCGACTGAGCGAATACTACGACTTGCTCGAAGACCTCGACAACTACGTCCGTGGCTGCGCGCAGAACTTCAACGGCAGCTATCTGGAAGAAGATCGCACCACCCGTCAAAATCTCGCCGACGTCGCCGAGCGCACAGAGGACACCATCGAGCAGTATTACGACATCGTCGAGGACCTGGACGTCCCGACGAGCTCTAAGAACTACAGTTCCTGGAAAGACATCGTTGCCCTGTATGACGACCTGGATCACCGCATTGACGCAATCTGTGATGCCTGGGAGATCAGCCTGAAATACACCAAGCCTGCGGATCACAAGAATGAGATCGTGGCGCCGCTGTCGCGCGACAACGTGGCGGGCACCAATGACAATAAGTACCGCCTAGACTTTGAGGAGCGCTACCCCGGCGCCAAACCCGTCGAAGTGAACTAGCGCTTTGTCGTTCCCGAGCCGGCAGTTAGGGACGTTCCTAAACTGCCGGCAGAGACGATATGAGCAGGACATAAAAACATTGAGAGCCCCTGCTGCATGAAAGACCGCGGATTAGGCCGACAATGGTGAGTGTCTAATTCAGCCGCGGCGGCCACGCCGCATTCATGGAAGGGGCTCCCA
>JAXIZX010000145.1:0-3510 GCA_036303765.1 Collinsella sp.
ATACAGGTTTGACACCCAATGCAGCGTGAAGAATCAGCCACGACTCGTTTATTGCCCATGTTGTTCACTCCCTCCTGAATCCCTTGTCAGAGAGACCCTGTCGACGTTGCCCCGAACCGCCCGTGGTCCGGCATCGGCGTATCGAGTGCATGCGGCGAAACAAGCACTTCGATAGAATTCCTCCAACGATATACAGGTTAAATATACGCAGTTGCAGGGGGTAAACTTGAGTATAGGCCCTGCAATACGGCTGTATTGCAGGGGTTTTGGCAGGTTAGAATTATTCTCTAGAAGCTATAAAGGTGAGTGTATTACATGCGTACATCCAAGGGAGATTTCACGCTCGTTTCTGAAGGATGTAGTACGTTTGTAATATCGTTTACACTCAATTACTCTAGTGCAATAAAGTAGTGGTTGTAAGATTGGCTATTATTAGCCGATGTTGTATTTGACTATTCAAATTGCACGCTCATTAAGGGAGGCCAGTGATGTCATCGACTCAAAAACGAGCCATCCTGCAGGCGCGCATTCGCGAGGAAGACAAGCAGCATGCCGAACGTCTCTACGACGCCATGGGCACATCGCTCGCCGAGGCTGTCCGTCTATTTGTCGCGCAGAGTATTTTGATGCGCAAGCTCCCCTTTCAGCCGGTCGCCGTGCGCTCCAAGGACGGCACGGCCGCCTATGGACTGCTCAAAGCATATGGGGACCCCAATCGCCGCTCTGAGGAGCGCAATGCCTGGATTGAATACCTAGCCACAGAAAGCGACGAGTCGGTTTTGGGTCCCGAGGAAGTAGATATCCATGAGTAGCACCATCATCGACGAGACCGTCATCCTGCGCTACCTGCTTGACGACGACGAGATCCTGTCACCGCGCGCCGCCAAGGTCATCGCCACGCGCACCGCACGTGTCTACCCCGAAATCATCACTCGCGTCGTGGTCACGCTGCGCGACGTCTATAAGGTTCCCCGCGTTGAAATTGCTGCGGCCATGAAAAGGCTGCTCGATGACGTCATGGTCGACGAGCCCACCGTTGTCGCCCTTGCCGTCAAACTCTTCGGCAAGACCCATATGGACTTTACCGACTGCCTCCTCGCAGCCCGAACCGCCATCTACAACGATGATGTCGTGAGCTTTGGCAAGCCCATCATCCAAGGCATGATCGACTACCGCCGCCAGCGCCAAACCGCCGCCGACGCTCGCGACCGCGCCGCCGAGGCCCGCGGCCGAAGCACCGACTCCGCCATCGACAAGCTCCGCCACCACGGTCGCCACTAACCGGCAGGCAACGGCATCGCCCGCCCCTCAGCCCCATCCCCTCCTAAGTTGCGGTGAAATACGGACTGTTTCATGCCTTTAAAGGCCTCGATAGTCCGTATTTCACCGCAACTTATTGAAGGTTGGCTGCGAACGATTTCTCTATCGGGAGTCGGCGTAGGGTTTTGTTGTCGGAATACCGTAACCGCGCATCATGGCACCGAACGATTCTACTTCGTAGGTGTCCGAGAGTTTGAAATGAATGACGTTGTGGCCCATGGCGCGAAGGTTCGCATCGCGCATGAGGGCCGCTCGATAGGTTTTTGCCGCCGCTTGCTCCGGATCATTTTGAGCTTCGTCTTCAAACTTACCCAGCCCATGCAGCTCTGCCAGCGTCCATGAGCCGTCTGGCATCTGCCAGCCATAATCTGCTAGATAATAGCCAGCGTTTCCTGGTCGCGGTATCTCAACTTGAAGCTCAGGCGCGGCAACCCCAGCGAGAATCATCGCTGCTCTCGCCTCGGACTCGCCGCCATTGTCTGACCTGCCATCCATATGCTCAAAAACGTCAAAAGCACGCGCGATGCCATGCAACCCTCGGCAATTTGCCTGCGCATATGCCCGCAGCTCTTCGCGTTCGACATCGTACTCACGGGCCAAGCCATCGACATAGCCCAGCGCATAACGAAAGGCGCTCGTTCGAGCGATATCAACAACCGTTCGATACGGATCCGTCAGCGTAAACAGACCGAGACGCCACACTTCGCCCACCCGCCAGCGCTTGTATTCAACGAACTCATACGTATCACGCCTTGTAGACCGTGGCAGCAGTACTTGCACTTTATCCAGAAGCGTATACGCCGAGCCGATGCCGTAGAGCAGCGCTGCTGTCGATCCGCAAAACACAGCATCCGGTTCAACGACCGCAATAGCGGATGCCAGCTGAAAGATGCGATCTTCAACCCCAAGATTATTCCAATAGACCGGATCCGCATACACGTGGTTGTAAAGACGAAGCATGAGCTCTTCCTGCATAAGCTCACGCGCACGGCGTTCATCCCAAGGATCAATTGTTATAAGCAGCTGTCCATCTTGATGAATTCCAACGGCCGAGAATAGCATTCTTGCATATGACTGCGGAAAATGTTTGCCTTTATCGAGCATGGCCAACCCCATAACCATCACGGCGGAGAGAATACCATTACGCTATCGCATGCTTCCGTCCGCAGGCCTTGCCAAAAGCTGACCAAAAGCTTGACGTCGCAGGTCAGAGCTTCAAAAAATATTTCCACTCTCGGTAGACGGTCGCTACGACCCTCCCAACGGCATCAAAATCCAACCTTACAAATAGTTGCGGTGAAATACGGACTACATGGGCCATAAAAGCCGGAAAACAGTCCGTATTTCACCGCAACTTAGGAGGGGATGTGGGGTCCCCGGCATGTATATGAAAACGGCTCTGATTCCCAAAAGGAATCAGAGCCATTCATCTATCCTATGGAGCGGGCGACGGGAATCGAACCCGCGTCATCAGCTTGGAAGGCTGGGGTTCTACCATTGAACTACGCCCGCAAAATATGGTCGGGACGACAGGATTTGAACCTGCGACATCCTGCTCCCAAAGCAGGCGCGCTACCAAACTGCGCCACGTCCCGAAGGTGTTGAGCAGCTAAGGTCTAAACCTTGCGTGTCCCAAAGCGAAGGAAATTATAGGGGAGACTCCCCGCCTGTGCAAGCGCAGAAACCCTAGCTCCTCGAATGTGCGACAAAACGACTATGGAGCAGACCGATCACAAAGGCAACCACGGCAACCGGCGCCCACGCGGCTCCAATGTCCGCAAGCGGCAGCGCATCGAACGGCAGCCACGCGCCCGCAAAGAACGCATCGCGGACCGAGGTGATCACGCTCTGCACGGCAACCACGCCGCCGACCCAGACCCACACCTGCGGATGAGCGTCGCAAAAGCCGTGTACCAAACCCATGAGGACCAGCACGATGGCGACGGGATACAAGGCGTTGAGCATGGGCACCGAGAACATAAGGATCACATCGAGGCCCACGTTGGAGAGCACGCACGAAAAAGCCGCGAACACAAAGGCGAGGATCGCGAAGGGGCGGCGCATGGCCTCCTCGGAAGCCTCCGCTCCCCCTTCGACCACATACGTCTCGCAGAAGTAGCGCGAGCAACAGCTGATGAGGCCGATGCACACGTTCATGCAGGCGAGGAAGAAGATGGCGAAGACCACGAC
>JAXIZX010000146.1:0-2360 GCA_036303765.1 Collinsella sp.
GTCGCCTCCTACAGCGCAACCATCGCGTAACGGCAGACACCGATAGCCGCGGATTGGCGGACATATCCGCGCACATGCCAGGCGGGGCCGCAGGAAATGATCCTGCGGCCCCGCCGCTTTATGCCGACAGCACTGCCCATACAAGCAGGTCGCCCGCCGTTTTTAGATGCAAAACGGCGGGCGACCTATCTTCGGCGTTGGAGCACGGGCGGCACACCGACTACGGGCGCTCCATGTTGGGGACGATGCTGCCTTCGGTCACCGCATGCACGGCCAGGCGCATGATGTTGTCGTAGCCGGTCTTGTTGAGAATCTCCGAGATGCGGCGTTTGATGGTGCCCTCGCTCATAAACAGCTCGGCCGCGATCTCGCGGCGGCTCTTGCCCTCGCAGGCAAGGCGCAAAATCGACAGCTCGACATCGTCGAGGGTCGCCGTGCCCGAAAAAATGCTCTCGGGCGGCTTGGGAAACGTGCAATAGCCCGCCAGCGTGGAGCGCATCACGGCGAACAGCTCGTCGATACCGACGTTCTTGTACACAAAGCTGTCGACGCCCGCCTCGCGGGCCTGATCGACAAAGGTGATCTCGGGCATGCCGGTCATGATAATGATGCGACACTCGGGCAGTTGCTCCTTGATGCGCGCCGCCGCCACGATGCCGTTTGAATCGTGTTCGGTGCACACGTCCATCAGTATCATGTCCGGACACTCCTTGAGCACAACGTCCAAGGCATCCGAGGCGTCGGCGATCGCGGCGACAACGGTCATGTCGGGCTGGTCGCCCACGGAACGCGCCAGGCTCTCGCGCAAGATAGCCTGGTCTTCGACGATTAACACGCGGATCATGAGCTTCTCCTTTGGGCCGTGGCGTTGGAGGCGAGCGGGATGGACACCGTAAGCGTGAAGGGCGGGGCGGTGTGGACTTCCAGGCTGCCGCCCAGATTCTGTGCGACATGCCTCATACCTGGGATACCCGTTCCCTCGCGATACGATACGGGTGCAGGCGCGCCGTCGTTAGAAACGGCCATCCGCGCAACAGCGCCGTCTTCCGACGTCTCCTGCCGCAGGCGCATATGGACCTGATGGGCCTGTGCATGCTTGGTGGCATTGGTCGAGGCTTCGCGGATAATCTGCAGAAAGGCTGCGGCGACACGCGCGTCGCTTGGCAGCTCGCCCTCCACATCGATCTGCACGCTCACCAGGCCAAAGGCATGGACGATATCGCCCAGTTGTTCTGCCGGTTCGGCGTCGCCCCCGCTGCGCAGATCGGCAGCGATTGAGCGCAGCAGCGGGTCAATCTGCTCGAGCGACTCGTCGTCCAGGCCCCCCTCCTCCAGATAACGATGGAGGATGGACAGGCGCTGCCCGATCACGTCGTGCACGCGAGCGCGCATACGCAGATAGGCCGCATTGTCAGCAACTTTTTTGACTTCTTCGATCTGGGCTTGGAGCTCTTGGCCCGCAAGCTCAAGCAGGTGGTTGGCTTGCGCCAGGCGATCATGAGCATGCGCATACTCTGTTACATCCAGGCCGATAATGCGCTCAAAGAGGCGGCCCGAAACCATAACGTCATCGTGCACAAACAAGCGAATCTCGGCGGGAGAAACCTCGACCACCGCCCGCGCCTCACCAAAGCGGTCCAGATTAATCCGCACACGGTTCTGGCTGCTTTCGGGCATTTGCATGCTGAGTTTGCGCAGGTCGTTCCATGTGCCGCTCATATCGCCTAGGTCGGTGGGCATATGAAGTTCCACCAGGTTTCTGCGCATGCAGCGGTTCATGAGCAGCGGACGGCCCCTCGGGTCCAGATACAGGATGCCCACGAGAATCACGTTGATGGTCTCGATCGTCGAGAACGCGGTGATATCCTCCTGGCGGTTACGGACGTCCATCAAGAGCGCCGCGATGGAACGGAACAGGAAGAACGCTCCCTCTGCGATAAGGACAACGGTCCACGCCGAGCCCATGGCAAAAACCACCGGCGGTGTAACGGCGACAACAAGCAGCAGCTCGACCAGCATGACGGGGCGACGATAGCGCACCATAAGCACCACGCCATAGGCAAAGATTGCGGCATTGAGCCACAGCACTCCGCCCATTGCCCTGGCACAAACGTCAAGCGGCGCCACCAGATACGAGCCAGACGACGCGAACAAGATAAGCGCCGAAACCACCAGGTGAACCACGAGGCTCGCCTCGTAGGCGCAAATCACCTTACGGTTATAGGACGAGCGGCGCGATGAGATGAGCGGGACGTGGATCGTCTGCAGACACGCAGCCAGGGCAAAGACAACATCGAGCGCAACGATTTGGGGAAGGATGAGCGAAATCTGCATCGTCACTCACCCGCCCTCGGCATCAA
>JAXIZX010000147.1:0-3146 GCA_036303765.1 Collinsella sp.
ATCGTACAGGCTCTCTCCAGTATGCCACCTGCCGCTAGGGCTGGTAAAGTTGCCGTTTGCCGCTTGGGGTTTTGTTACAAGGGCGGGGGAGTACACTCGGGGGTGTTGAATTTCCTGCCAGAGATGGGGATGCCCATGCAACATATCGATCGGATTATCCGCTCCAAGAACGTCTTTACCGCGCAAGACGGCATCGATACCGCCCGCGAGCTGGCGATTGCCATCGCAGGCGACCGTATCGTCGCAGTCGGTGCGCCCGATGACGTGATCGCCGCCGCTCCCGCCGCCACGTCGGTTATCGACTACGGCGAGCAGTTTGTCTGCCCCGGTTTCCATGACGCTCATCTGCACTTCTTCCATACCTCGGTCGGTTCCTCGCCGTACATGCTTATGGATATGGGCACGTCCGAGGCGGCGCTGGTGCAACATGCGCTCGAGTTTTCCCAGGACCTGCCCGACGACGCTTGGGTTGTGACGCAGGGCTGGCGCGACTACCGTTGGGACCCGCCCGAGCATCCTACCAAGGCGTCGCTCGATGCGGCATTCCCCGATCGTCCCTGCGTTATGTATTCGGGCGACGGGCACACGCTGTGGCTCAACAGCCGCGCACTCGAGGCGCTCGGCGTCACACGCGACAGCGAGCCGCCAGCGGGCGGTAGCTACGACAAGGACGCAAACGGCGAGCTCACGGGTATCGCTCACGAGGCGGCTGCCATGCAGCTGCTGCCGCGCTGCCTTGAGTGGCTGGGCGAAGATCGCATCGCAAGCGCTTACGCCGATCAAATGAGGCGTATGGCCGAGCAGGGCATCACCTCGATATGCGATATGTCGCTCATGCCCATGCCGGGCTGCGACTTTATCCGCGACGACGTCTACGACAAACTGCAGGCAGCCGGCAAGTTGGGCATCCGCGCCCATCTGTTCCCCACGCTGTTGGATGACCAGTCGCGCTTGGAAGAGCTGCAGACCCGCTACGCGAACAACGCGCTGCTCTCGGCGCCAGGCTTTAAGCAGTTCTTCGACGGCGTGTCGAGCGAACACACGGCCTATCTCACCGAGCCCTATACCAACCCGCGCTTCCCGGGCGACCAGGGCCGTCTGACGGTTCCGGCCGAGCGTATGCGCAAACTGGTCCTCGCTGCCGCGGAGCGCGGTCACACCGTGCGCATCCACGTCATCGGCGACGGTGCCATCCATGCCGCGCTCGATATCTTTGAGGAGGCCGCCGAACTGTATGGCCTGCCCCAGCACAGTCATAACACGCTCGAGCATCTGGAGAACCTCTTGCCCGAGGACATCGATCGTCTACGCAAGCTTAACGTCGTTGCCTCGAGCCAGCCCTGTCACATTACACTCGACCCGGGCGGCCCCGAGCGCGATCTGGGCCTGGAACGCAGCCGCATCATGTGGCCGTTTGCGACCTATAAGCAGCGCGGCATCCGCCAAGCCTTCGGCACCGATAGCCCCATCACAGCTGTTACAAGCATGAACGTGCTCTACACGGCTATCACGCGCCAGGATCCCAAAAGCCACTGGCCCGAGGGCGGCTGGTTACCGAGCGAGCGCATCGATGCAGCAACAGCCCTGCGCAACTACACCCTGGGCAGCGCCTATGCAGCGGGCGACGAGCAAAACCTCGGCAGCTTGGAGCCCGGCAAGTATGCCGACCTGGTAGTCCTGGACCAAAACCCGCTCATCATCGATCCCCAAGAGCTCCAGACCACTAAGGTTCAGGCCACCTACCTGGCAGGCAACTTGATTTACGAGCGCTGACGTTCATACCGCACCGTTAAACGCGGCTCGGGCAGTCTATTTTGGGATGGCGCTCGAGCCGCATTTGTTTGCCGATGGGGGTTCGTTAGGAGCGTCCCCGCTCTGTTGGATTTGGGCGCGGGGTTGAGGTGCTGCTGCCTTGTGCGCTCAATTTGGACATCAGCAATGCTGACTCTTAGTGTTTTGCATACTTCCCATTACAGATTGCATAAAAAGCTGGGATGTTCTTCCTGATCCTGATGTACCCCCGCCCGTGCCGTGCAAAAAACGGAGTATTCAGCACCACGAGCTCTGCCGGTGCCGCTGCGGCTGAGTAACGTTGCGGAGATTGACGTCATTTTGGGCTCCGGTACGGCGCGAAGTACGCCCATTTGTCCCAACGGGGTCTGCCCACCGACCAAAACCGCCCGCTGAAGGCGTTCTTGGGACCAATAAGGTATGTCCGGCGCGTATGCAGCCGTCCTGGCTTGCTGAATACTCCCAAAAATGCACGGTGCTTCCCAGGGGACCCGTGCGCGCAGCGAAAACCATGCCCATGTCGCTATCCGTATCGCCATTTTGCTGCACTGACTTTTCTGAATACCGGGCTCGAATTAGTTAACCTAGCTCCCGGGGCGGACCGGAGGGCATGAAGTTTGTCGCGAGTTCCGCACGCAAAGGAAAGCACTTAATGTGCTTTCCGTCTTGCGCAGGACTGCAGAGCAGCAAACTTCATGCCCTCCGGTCCGCCCCGGGAGCCACCGCTAAGTTATCCCCCGGCATTCAGAAAATCTAAGTGCCAAAAAATAAGATTTTTTGACTCCGTGTTGTATAACCCGCCATTCGTGGGTACCATTCAACGCGTACGCAAACAAAAAGGGTTAACCCGCGCGGCATGACCGCGCGGCCCACAAAGGAGGAAACAAGCATGTCGTCTTTGAAGCCGCTTGCAGATCGCGTCCTGGTCAAGCCCGACGAGGCCGAGCAGAAGACCGCCTCTGGTCTGTACATCGCCAGCAACGCTCAGGAGAAGCCGCAGCGCGGCACCATCGTTGCCGTGGGCGCCGGCAAGGTCAACGACAAGGGTGAGCGCATCCCCATGGACGTCAAGGTTGGCGACGTTGTCATCTACGGTAAGTTCGGTGGCAACGAGGTCAAGGTCGACGGCGAGAAGTATCTGCTGATGCGCGCCGACGACATCTACGCTGTCGTCGAGGCCTAGTCCCGTCAGAATCTCTGATTCGTCTTTGAACGCGTCCGCCGCATAGGACTCGGAAGCGGCGACGCGAGTCACATTTCTTTTGGAGGATTACCTACCATGGCAAAGAACATTACGTTCAACACCGATGCCCGCGCTAAGCTCGCCAAGGGCGTCAACACTCTGGCCGACGCCG
>JAXIZX010000148.1:0-14323 GCA_036303765.1 Collinsella sp.
GACTACAACACGGGTGTTATCATCAGCTCCGTTGCCGCCGGCATGAACAACAACTACATTTTCGTGCGCTACTAAGTATTCAGATAAAGCAAACGGATATGGACCTCGTGGCTTTGAGTCATGGGGTCCATTCTTTTGCCTTTCGTGCAGTCCGCTATCTAGTTTTGAATACTAGATAGCGGCCCAATCGGTCTGCAAGATGGCTATAATTGAATGGGAACGATTAGAAAGGACCCTCTATGAGCTGGGCACTTATCTCCGATTCAAGCTGCAACCTTCGCGATTGGCAACCGACCGCGCCCCATACCATCTTTGCATTTGCGCCCCTCAAAATTCGAGTGGGGGAGCGTGAATTCGTCGATGACCTTTCGCTCGATGTTCATGAGCTCAACTGCGCTGTTCAGGCGGAGACGAACGCTTCTTCGAGCGCTTGTCCCAGCGTAGGGGAGTGGGCCAAGCTCTTCAAATTGGCAGACAAGACCATCTGCATGCCGATCTCTGAGGGCGTGTCGGGCAGCTACAACGCGGCAGCCACGGCTCGCGATATGGTTCTTGCCGAGGAGCCCGACCGGCAGATTCATCTAGTCAATTCACGCGCAGCTGGCGGCAAAATGGACCTCATTTTCTTGCTGTTCGACCGCTATCTTGCAAGCAATCCGAATGTCTCATTCGAGGATGCTTGCGCATACTTCGATAGCCTTGAACAGAACAGCAAAATCCTCTTCAGCTTGTGCAATTACGAAAACCTCGCCAAAGCCGGACGTATCCCTAAGGCAGCCGGCGTCATTGCCAACAAGCTCAATATCCGCATTTTGGGCACAGCGAGTGAGGCCGGTAAAATCGAACTCGTCGGGCACACGCGTGGCGAAAAGAAGATGCTCAACAAGATCATCGACACCATGGAAGCCGAGGGTTTTACGGGCGGCGAGGTCATCATCGATCACGTTGAGAACGAAGCTGGAGCCCAGGCGCTTACTGATCGCATAGTCGAGCATTGGCCCGGCTCCAAGACCATCATCATGCCCTGCAACGGCCTGGATTCCTATTACGCCGAGATGCACGGCCTCATCATCGGCTACGGCATGGGCGTAGCTTCAGGCAAATAAAGTCCAACCAAGCAAAAATACGGGCGGGACAAAGCGACAGATGCCTCTTTATCCCGCCCGTTTTATACGTCGACTAGCTATTAAACCCGTTGAACTTGAGATAGCTCATCAGGTACGCCTTCGAAACGAAGGACGATACCGCGCTGCGCACAAGCAGCGACTCACGCGTTACCTGATGCGCCGTATCGGGAACCGGCGTCTGCTCGACAGAAAACGCCGAACGAATCGATGCCTCGAGCTGATCGACCACATAATCAAAGGCCGTCGGGGCATCGTAGCTCAAGCGCTGAATGTTAAAGAGCGCCTGGACCGCAGCAATGGGCAGCACCTGCTTAAAAATGCAAATGGCAATCAGCCGCGCAATCTGCTCGCGACCATACTGCTTTTTGACCGGAGCAGGCACCAGGCCGACCTTCACGTAGTTATTGATCATCGATGGCGTAATGACGGGCTGCTCAACGCAAATGGACAGCGGCTCCATCCACAGCGCAACATACTCAATAACCTGGTCGCGATAGAGCGTCACATTGGGCAACTGGTCATAGCGCGGCAGACTCAACGTATTGAGTTTGCGCACGATTTCGGACTGAATAAATGCATCGGGCAGCACAGTGGGCTGAATATCCTCAGGCTTAATACTGACCGACGAATCGGACATCGGAATAACGTGTTTAACGTGGTTCATAAAGGTCCTCCGTTCATTTTTCTATATTGTATTCTAGGTTATCTAGTTTTGCATACCACATAGCCGGCAAGAAAATTGGCGGGACAGATGCATCGTCCCGCCATTTAGTTAATTGATAGCAACCTTACATAAGATATATTATCGTACTTATCCGCGTAGGAAAGCGTATGCGCTGGTTGCCGCTATAGCTCCGTCCGAAACAGCGGTCACAACCTGACGCAAACGCTTGGAACGGATATCACCGGCTGCGAATAAGCCGGGCGTGCGGGTGGCCATCGAATCGTCGGTGACAATGCCACCGTCGGGAGCCAGATCGACTAGATGCTCAACAAGCTCGGTATGTGGCTGCGTCCCCGTAAAGACAAAGATGCCAAATGAGCCAGGTTCAAAGGACTCAGTGTGCATTTCACCAGTCGCATTATTCTTGAACGTAATTGTCGTGGGCATCGTTTCACCAGAAAGATCAACTATACTAGTTTGGTACCTAACTGAAATATTGTCCTTAGCAAGCACCTTATTCACAACGCCCTCGGGTGCACGGAACTGATCGCGACGCAGCACGATGGTCACGCTGCTGGCAATGTCGGACAGGAACAGCGCCTCCTCGCATGCCGAATTGCCGCCTCCGATAACAAAGACCTGCTTGCCGCGGAAGAACATGCCGTCACATGTTGCGCAATACGAAACGCCCCGACCGCGATACGTGTCCTCTCCAACAAAACTCGCAGGACGCGGCGTGGCGCCCATGCACGCAATGACGCACTTGGCCGCAGTGTCGCCCATATCATGATGGACGGTAAATTGAGCCGCATCGGCATCGTAATCGACGCCTGTTACCATACTCCATTCAACCTGAGCCCCCAGGCCTTCAGCATGCTGTTGAAACCGCTCACCAAGTTCGGCTCCGCTCAGCAGTGGAATACCAGGATAATTCTCAATCTCGTTGCTCGTGGCAATCTGTCCGCCCGACATGCCCTGCTCAAGGACAGTCGTCGTTAGGTTGGCGCGCGCCGCATAAATGGCGGCAGCATAGCCCGCAGGGCCGCCACCGATAATCGCAACATCGATTGTCTGATCGGTAGTCATGAAGAGTCCTCTCGTCGAAACGTTGTCGTTCTTTGCGCTCATACCCAAATTTACGTGAACGTGACACTCATGCACTACAATGATAAATTCCGTGTTACAACGTCGAAGGGGAGTTATCGATGGATCAGACGCAGACGAGCGACGACGCTCCCCTGCTCACGCACAGCACTCCTCAATCGGAGCAAACCAAGCTCTTGGCACAGCAAAAACCTCTCGTGACCATCGTGCACGCCTCGGTCGGCTCGGGTCACAAGGCCGCCGCAAATGCGATTGCGCAAGCATTCGACCTCATCCGCGGCACCAGTGGCATCCCCGAGGATGTTGAGATTGAAGTACTCGATATCCTTGATTTTGGACGAATTAAATTCGACGGCAATAAGACCGCGGCTTCTTTTACGGGAGCCACGCGCCCCATTTACGACCTGACCTGGCGATATACGCTTACGGGGCATCTTCTCTGGGGTGGCGGCACGGCATGGTCGCGAATTATGTTCCCCGCCTTCAACGAATATATACGTAACCGCAGGCCCATAGCCGTGGTCGCAACGCACATCACGGCAGCCAACGTTGCCGTGGGCGCCCGCGTAATTACGGGTATCGATTATCCGGTCATCTGCGTCCCGACCGACTACGAAGTCGAGGGCTGGTGGCCTCACAAGGACACCGATCTATTCTGTGTTGCCAACGAATTCATGGCTGAAACGCTGCGTCCGCGCAAGGTGCCCGAGGCAAAGATTCGCATTACCGGCATCCCTATTCGCGCCGGATTCGACACGGAATACGATCGCGAGGAAGAGCTAGCAAAGTTCAACCTCCCCATCGACAAGACCGTCGTGCTGGTTATGGCCGGTGCCAGCTTGCCTCAGCCTTACGTCCGCTTTCGCGCAGCGATGGATCACACACTCCCCTTCCTGCGCAGCTTCGAAGACATGCACTTTGTCTTTTTGCCCGGCAAAGACGTGGAGTATGCCACCCGGCTGAAGACGCTCTTCTATGCCATGAAGCTCGAGAACGTCACGGTGTTGGACTATGTCGACGACATGGCGGCCCTCATGCACGGCTGCGACCTGGCAATCCTCAAATCGGGCGGACTCACGGTCACCGAGTGTCTATGCGCACATCTGCCGATGATCCTGCTGGGCAAGTCATATGGCCAGGAAAAGGCCAACACCACTATGCTCACCGGCATGGGCGCCAGCATGCACGTCACCACGGCACGAGAGCTCATCGTGACGTTGCGCCACCTGCACGATCATCCGGAGTCGCTTAAAGCCCTACTCATCAACGGCGAAGTACTACGCCGTCCCCACGCAGCCGAAGACATCGCCGTCGCCACCATGGAGCTCGTAGGCAAACCCCAGAAAAGAAAACGCGCATTCTGCCGCTTCTACTGGGGCGATAAGCCAGCGCATATCCGCTAGCATTGGACTGTCCGCTTGCCTGTGGGAGGCCCCTATATATCATCCCGTGTTCAAACATTCTCGCTTCGCTGCGAAACTGCGCGCGGGACGATATATAGGGGCCTCCCACAGGTAAGCTGCGTTTTCGTGCTAGCAGTTACACCAGATTCCCCACCATTAGAATCTGCAAAGGCGAAACCGGAAAAATTAAAATGCAGTAAGCCAATGCGGCAAAGGAACTGTTCCTTTGCCGCATTGGCTTACTAGAAAAGTAAATTTTGTCTCAAACGAGTAGCCGCCCGCCCGCCTCTCTCACATATCGTTCCACGCGCAGTTTCGCAGCGAGCGAAGCGACGCGAGAATGTTTGAGCATGGAATGATATGTGTGAGAGACGGGCGGGAGGGATACGAGCGCCCCCGCGAGAATGTTTGAGCATGGGATGATATATAGGCGGGTCGGGCCGGTCAGCGGACAGTACGTAAACGACTAAGCTACGCCGCTAGAACCGAAACCGCCGGCTCCTCGGTCGGTTTCGTCTAGTTCTTGTACTTCTACGAGGTTGACCGTAGGGACTTCTTGGATGACGAGTTGGGCGATGCGGTCGCCTTTGTTGATTTGGATGTTGTTCGTGGGGTCTAGGTTAATGAGGATGACTTTGAGCTCTCCTCGGTAGTGGGCGTCGATGAGGCCAGGAGTGTTGACTATGGACAGGCCCTGCTTAATGGCTAGACCGCTGCGGGGCTGGACGAAACCGGCGTAGCCGTCGGGCAGGGCGATAGCTAGGCCCGTGGAGACCAGACGACGCTCAAAGGGCTTGAGGGTGCAGTCTTCGTTGACTCGGAGGTCAAGACCGGCATCCGTGGGATGGGCGTATTTAGGAAGCTCGACGGTAGGGTCGAGACGTTTAATGTTAACGGTAATGTTGGACATGAAATCACCTTAGCTTGTCGAGCTCTTGCAGAAACTCATCGACATCTTTGAAATCACGATAGACCGAGGCAAAGCGGATGTAGGCCACTTTATCGATCTTGGCTAACCGCTTAAGAACCATATCGCCCAACTCATGGGACGTAACAGCCGTGAGCGTACGGGAGCGAAGCTCAACCTCAATATCGTCAATGATCTCGTTGAGCTTTTTAGTGTCGATATCTCGTTTGATCGTGGCGCGCATCAAACCGACCAGCAGCTTATTGCGATCGAACCGTTGCTTGGATCCGTCTGACTTAATGACCTCGATAGGGTCTTCACAACGCTCAAATGTCGTAAAGCGATAATTGCATGAGCAGCATTCGCGACGGCGCTTGATGGTGTTATTAGATTCCTGCATGCGGGAATCAACAACGCGGGTATGTGCCTTGCCGCATTTGGGACAGCGCATGGTACCTCCTCTAAAACGATTACAAGGGTACCATGCGACGGTACTTAAATCTTAGGAACGTGCGGGAACTTTAAGATGTGCACCGGCATCGAGCGAGCCATGCTCCAGGTGATTGACGTTGCGGATCATATCAGAGGTCTCCTGTGTGGAAAGACCCTCAATCGGATGCTCCTGGGCAAGCGACCACAAGGAATCGCCAGACTGAACACGGACGGTCTCGTAGGTAACGTTAGATGCCGACTCGGCATATGCGGCGTGACGAGCGCTGAAGATCGAGGTAGCAAGTACAAAGAAAAGCGTGAGCGCAACGGCCAGGGCGACAATCGTCGAGACCTTTAGGGCAACGGGGGCCGAAGTCGTGGCGACGCACTGGCTGCGGACGGGCTTACCAGGCAGTGTTTGGAAACCAGACCGGCCGCCTTTGACAACCGTGAAAGCCGGCACCGCAGGCGCCTCGAGCTTAAGGGCGAGGTTACCCTGGACCATATCCGTTGCGTTCATCATGTTCTCCTCTCGCGTGTTTTGCTGAGAACAGTTTTATCAAGCCGCGCGGACAAAAATGTCTAGCGCGAGAACGAATGTTCGGTTATTATTATCTTCGAACAGTTGTTCCTGTCAAGCAAAAATAGAACATTTGTTTGACATTGGCAGAGAGGATCCCCTGATGGCTCGCAAAATTACCAAGCGTCAGCAGCAGATTTACGATTTCATCAAGGAATATCAGCAGGAGAAGGGCTATCCGCCCAGTGTGCGCGAGATGGCATCGGCCGTAGGCCTCTCCTCCCCCAGCACGGTGCATGCTCATCTCTCTGCCCTGGAGGCTCGAGGACTGCTCAAGCGCGATGCCACCAAGCCTCGCGCCCTAGAGCTCTTTGATGAGGACGGATCCTCTGTCTCGATTTCCAAATCCGATGAACCCACGGCGCCCCGCGGAACGGTCTCGCTGCCGCTCGTCGGTCGCGTCGCGGCTGGGATTCCCATTCTGGCCGAACAAAATATCGAGGACACCTTTACCATCCCGACCGAAATCGCCACAGACCAGGGCTCCTTTATCCTTGAAGTGCACGGCAGCTCAATGATCAATGTCGGCATCTACAACGGTGACTACATTATCGTTCGCGAGCAAAAGAGCGCGATGAACGGCGAAATCGTCGTGGCTATGATCGATGGCTCGGCGACTGTCAAGACGTTCTACAAGGAGCAGGGGCGCGTGCGCCTGCAGCCCGAGAACGACACTATGGAGCCCATCTATGCGACGAACCCCGTTATTTTGGGTAAAGTTGTCGGTTTAATGCGCCGGTTCTCGTAATGCAAAAACGCATCACCATATTTGATATCGTCCGCGGGTTTACGATGCTGTCGATGGCAGGTTTTCACGCCTGCTACGATTTGGCCTACCTATATGGATGGGATATGCCATGGTTTACCGAAACGGTTTTCCAGGATATCTGGCGCGCTAGTATCAGCTGGGTATTTTTGTTTATCGCCGGTTGGATGTGCACGCTCTCGCGTAATAACGTTAAGCGCGCCCTCAAGTACGCGGCCGCAGCTTTGGTCGTATGGATTGCAACTACACTGGTATCAGTCGACGATTCGGTAAACTTTGGCATCATTTATTGCATGGCGGCGTGCACCGCGGTGGTTGCACTCACCCGTCCGTTACTTCAAAAAATACCGGGCTCGTGGGGCATCGCAGCGTGCCTTGTTCTTTTTGCCCTAACCTGGGGCATTCCAAAAGCGGTCTACCCACTCCCCTACCTGGCATGGCTTGGATTCCCGGGCCCGGGCTTTGTTTCGGGAGATTACTATCCGCTCATTCCGTTTGTCTTTATGTACCTTACCGGCTTTTTTGCTGCCCAGGCAGCACAAGAATCAAGCCTTGAAGCGCCAGCATGGGCATACGCCAATCCCATCCCGGCGCTCGCAGTCCTCGGTCGGCATGCCTTACCGTTCTACCTGCTTCATCAGCCTGTCATTCTAGGCGTGCTAGAGCTCGTTTATTCCGTACGATAGCGCTCAAGACGCGGCGCGATTCGGGCCGGCAACTTCGCCACAATGCGAACGCCGTCCTCGAGATATTCCTCATGCAAAAGGGTTCCCTGCTCATGCACCAACGTGATGAGGGCGCCCTCGCGATACGGGATATCAGCGGAAAGCAACACATCGGTGGCGGCTGCCTCACGAGCAATGCGGTCGACGAGATTGTCGAGTCCCTCGCCCGTCTGGGCCGAGAACAGCACGGCCTCGGGATAGCGACGATGGAAACTCAATCGATCGACGCTATCGAGTAGGTCGATTTTATTGAACACCGTAAGCGTCAAACGCTCGCCGGCACCGATCTCGTCGAGAACGCGATCGACTGCCTCGAGCTGGCGCTCGTAGTCCTCGTCGGAGGCATCCACAACTTTAAGGATCAGGTCGGCACCAAGGACCTCAGACAGCGTGGACTTAAAGGCATCGACGAGACCATGCGGTAGCTTTTGAATAAAACCAACGGTATCGGTAATGGTCATGCCACGACCACCGGGCAAGCGATACGAGCGCGTCGTCGGATCGAGCGTGGCAAACAATTTGTCCTGTGAAAGCACCGTAGACCCGGTCAGGCGATTGAGCAAGGTCGACTTACCGGCGTTGGTATAACCGGCTAAGGCAACGCGAAACGCCGGCGACTCGATACGACTCTTTGACTGGACATCGCGGCGCTGTTCAACCTGCTTAAGCTCGCGACGAAGCGCGGCAATCTTGTTGCGAATCAAACGTCGGTCAACCTCGAGCTGGCTTTCGCCCTGACCAAAGCGCGAACCAATGCCACCGCGTGTCTGCTCTTTAGCAAGATGGCTCCACATACCGCGCAAGCGGGGCAACAGATACTGCAATTGGGCTAGCTGCACCTGCAGGCGGCCCTCCCGAGTCTGAGCGTGCAGGCCAAAAATATCGAGAATCAACGCCGTACGGTCGATAATCTTCACCGGTTCGCCCACGGCTTTCTCTAGATACGACTGCTGCGAGGGCGTTAAATCGTCGTCGAAGATAACAACATCGGCATCCATACGATGCACGAGCCCGCAAAGCTCCTCAACCTTACCGGAGCCGATAAACGATTTTGGATACGGCTTAACTAGACGCTGTGACAAACGCGCCACGCACTGAGCGCCAGCCGTATGGGCAAGGCGCTCAAGCTCGTCAAGCGAGCGGTCGAGCGGCCAGGCGTTATCGCGCCACTCAACTCCGACAAGAACGGCACGTTCGGGCGCAGGAGCCGTTGGAACGAGGGGAAACCGAGCCATTAGGCCGCCTCGATACGATGAAGGATATCCTCAACGACCTCATCGATCGTAAACTCGTCCATATCAAACCACACAATGCGGTCATCGCGTTTAAACCACGAAAGCTGACGCTTGGCATAGCGACGTGAACGCATCTTGATGAGTTCACGAGCCTCATCCATAGAAATCACGCCGTTAAGGGCATCGATAATCTCTTTATAGCCAATCGCCTGCATCGAAGTCAGGGCATCTTCCAGCCCCTGGTCCATAAGACCGCGAACCTCATCAACAAGACCCTGCTCAAACATCAGATCGACGCGAAGGTTAATACGCTCGTAAAGCGCCTCGCGATTACGCATCAATCCAAACCACAGAGCGTGATAATGCTCGCGCGGAACACTAAACTGCGACTTTTGCTGCGCGTAGGACACACCATCATCGTGCATTTCGAGCGCGCGAATCACACGACGAACATTATGGGGGTGGATCACCGCAGCGGACTCGGGGTCACGCTCAGCAAGCAGCGCGTGCAGCGCTTCCTCGCCAATGCGCTCGGCAAGCTCCTGATATCCCGCGCGGCGATCGTCCTCAAGCTCGCCCGAGGGAAAATCCATCTCGTCCAGGGCGGCCTTGAGATACAGGCCTGTACCCCCGCAAAACACCGGTAGGCGGCCCTCGTCCAGCAAGCGCTCAACATGCACACGAGCGTCTACCTGATACAGCGCTGCAGAATATGCAACGCCCGGATCAACAATATCGACCAAGCGTAGAGGCGCCGTGCATTCCTCGGGTGCCATCTTGGCAGTGCCGATATCCATACCTCGATAGATCTGCATCGCGTCACACGACAGCACTTCGGACGAAAGGCGAGCCGCCAAACGATCTGCGACATCACTTTTACCAACCGCGGTCGGACCGACAATTGCAACGGCAGAAAGGCCTGCCCCGGGAGAAATCATTAGCGCGGCTCGCCCACAACGGATCCGGACAGATACCAGGTCTTGGCAACATCGACGTCAACATCGACAATCTTACCAATCAACTGATCGATACTGTAGCCCTCGGGAATCGGTGCATGAACGGTCTGATTCTTAGGACTCTTGCCCAGCAGCACCGCGTCATTCTTTTTGCTCGTACCCTCAATAAGCGCCGGCACAACGGTGTGGAGCTCACCTTGGTTATATTCGTGCGCAGTGGTCTCAATAACCTTCACCAAACGGTTGAAGCGCTCAAGAATCACCTCATGCGGCGTGGGATCATCAATCTCGGCTGCCGGAGTACCGGCGCGCTTGGAATAGATAAACGTATAGGCCTGAGCATAACGGACCGTCTCGGCAAGCGAGAGCGTCTGCTCAAAGTCTTCCTCGGTCTCGCCGGGGAAGCCAACGATGATATCGGTCGAAAGCGCGATATCGGGCATGCGATTGCGGATGCGATCGACAAGCCCCAGATAGTCTTCGCGCGTATAGCGACGATTCATCTCTTTAAGGATGCGCGTCGAGCCCGACTGCACCGCCAGGTGCAGCTGCGGCATGACGGCAGGCGTCTCGGCCATAGCGTCAATGGTCTCGGGCAGCAGGTCTTTGGGGTGCGAGGAAGTAAAGAAGATACGCTCCACACCCGTATCGCCCACGGCACGCAACAGGTCGGCAAAGCGCGGCTTGCCAAACAGATCGCGACCATAGGAGTTGACGTTTTGACCCAAAAGCGTGATCTCGCGCACGCCCTGGCGTACGAGCCCGGTCACCTCGTCGACAATCTCCTCGAAAGAGCGGCTCTTTTCGCGACCACGCACATACGGCACGATGCAATAAGTGCAGAAGTTATTACAGCCCGTCATAATGGGGACCCAGGCGTGATACTGGGTCTCACGATGCCACGGCATGCTCATAGCATCCGTATCCTCGTGCTCATTGGTGCGAATATGACGCTTGCCGTCCAAGAATGCCTCGGCAATGAGCTCGGCCACATGCGCGATGGAATGCGTGCCAAAGATAACATTGACGTTATCGACATTGGTGAGCAGGCCCTCGCCGTCTCGTTGGGCAATGCAGCCGCCCACGGCGACCACGCGCTTGCCCGAGGGCGAAGGCGGGAGGCTCTTACAAGAGTTGCACTGACCGTACAAACGGGTGTCGGCGGCCTCACGAACGCAGCACGTCATGAACACGACAATGTCAGCATGCTCTGGATCGAGCGCCATGAGGCAACCATACGAGTCGAGCAGGCCACTCACGCGCTCGGAGTCGTGCTGATTCATCTGGCAGCCAAAGGTGCGGATAAAGTAGGTTTTACCGGCAAGAATATCGCGTACGGAACCCTGGTCCATGTGTATAAGTCCTAACGAGGTGGAATAGGCGGGATCAAAGAGGGCGGGCAAAGAGTAAATACTCTATGCAACAGGCTTAACGTCGTCCATCACAACGTTATCCATAGCGGCTCGATTAATCTGATGAACGTAAATAGAAAGACGGATGGCCGTGCGCGACTCCCCGTTGATGAGGATGTCGGAGAACACCGGCGCGCAGGAAATATCAAACCCGGTCGGAATCAAAAATCCGCGTGCAATGGCCACAGCCTTAATGGCCTGATTGACGGCACCCGCGCCGACACACTGAATATTGACGGGAACACCATCTTTGACCATGCCGGCAATGGCGCCGGCAACGGACGCGGGCGATGATTTGCTTGATACCTTCAGGCAATCCATGAAGAAACTCCTGCGTTTAAAAGTACGTTTTAACTGCAATAACTGTATCGTACCGAACGGACTCGGTAAAGATGCTATTCCTCTTTGGCAAGATCGAACGTCACAGTGATGCGATCACGTGAAACACGAATCTTGGGGTCGCCGCAAAGGTTGAGATAGTACCGCGATGCAAGATCGTTAAAGTCGCGCTCCACGGCTCGCGAGAACTGCGCCATGTCGTCCTTGGCGATACGCAGTCCGCGACGGTCCTTGGCAAGATCAACCGGAGCAGACGCATGTGAGGACGAATCGCGCTCGCGAAGCAGGCGTGCGGTCACACCGCGAACGGGCTTAATCTGGCCCGCCAAGATACGATGCGCCGTACGCTCGGACATCTCAAGGCCCAAACCCGAACAGATACGGATAAAGTCTTCCGCATCCGAAGCAAGACCCAGGCGATCGACCACCGGAAGTTCGGCTTCGTCATCGATAAACAAAAGACGAGAAGCATCGAGGCGACTGGACGCCTGCGCATGCAGCGTCGCGGCGATCTCGGACGGAGACCCCAGATAGACATCACAGGCGCGCAGCTCCTCGAGGGCAAACTCGCAGGCGGCGCGAATGATGTTGTGAGGGCCGCGGGCGCAGACATAGTGACCATCCTCGTCCTTCACGGCCTGAGGCCAGCTGGACTGATCGGCGCGCTCGCCAAGGCGGTCGGTAGCGACGCTCACCTTAAAGACCGAGCCAAGGTCAACATCCGACGCGACAACGCGTGCCTCGTCGGTGTTTTGCTTAATCGAGAACAATGCCATGCCTCGACCGTGAACGCCCCAACGATCCATCTTCATGCTCTCGAGCTTGGAGGTAACGCGGGCATCGAAGATGCATTCTTGCATATCCTGCGGCACGCCCGAGCCGTTATCCAGAAAGACGAGCGTACGGACGCCATCTTCCTTGGTCGTTGCGAGATAGACCTTGTCGGCGCCGGCATCGCGAGCGTTGCGCAGCATTTCGATGACAATATCCTCGACATGCTGAATGTCGTGCTTTGCCTGGCGCCGTTCGGCCTCCGAAACGCGGAGGCGGACATACCCCTCGCCAAGGTTCTCCTCGACGCGAAGGTTGCCCTCCCCCGACATCGACGCGATAAATGAGATGAGCTCGTTCTCGTCGTTCATGTTATTTAGCGATATCGACAGCGCGGCTCTCGCGAATCACGACGACGCGCACCTGACCGGGATACTCCATCTCTTCCTCGATCTGATGGGCGATGTCATGAGCCAAGACCGTGGACTGAGCATCGGAGATCTTGTCCGGCTGAACCATGACGTGGACCTCGCGACCAGCCTGCATGGCATAGGTACGCTCGACGCCGTCATGGGAATTGGCGATCTCCTCGAGCTTCTCAAGGCGCTTGATGTAGTTCTCGGCCGATTCGCGACGGGCACCGGGGCGAGAGGCAGAAACGGCATCGGCAGCCTGGACCAGAACATCGAGCACCGTATTGGGGTCGACGTCGGCGTGGTGAGCCTCGATAGCGTGAACGATAACGGGCTTCTCGCCATAGCGACGGGCGAGCTCGGCGCCGATAACGGCATGCGGACCCTCGACGTCATGGTCGATAGCCTTGCCAAGATCGTGCAGCAGGCCGGCACGCTTGGCGGTCACAACGTCCAGACCAAGCTCGGAAGCCATCACGCCGCACAGGTCGGAAACCTCGAGGGAATGCTGGAGCACGTTCTGACCAAACGAGGTGCGATAGCGCAGAGCACCCAGGGTCTTAACGATCTCGGGGTGCAGATCGTGGATACCGGTATCGAAGGCAGCCTGTTCGCCAGCCTCGCGCACGCGCTGCTGAACCAAGTCGGCGGCCTTGTGATACATCTCCTCGATGCGGGCAGGGTGAATGCGGCCGTCAGCAATAAGGTTCTCGAGGGCGACGCGCGCGGTCTCGCGACGGACCGGATCGAAACTCGAAAGCACGACGGTCTCGGGCGTATCATCGATCACGAGGTTGACGCCGGAAACCTGCTCGAAGGTGCGGATGTTGCGACCCTCGCGGCCGATGATGCGACCCTTCAGGTCGTCAGACGGAATATGCACGGAGGTAACGGTAACCTCGGCGGTGTGGTCGGCGGCACAGCGCTGAATCGCTAGGGACAAGATCTCCTGAGCGGTCTTGTGGCACTCGGCGCGAACCTGCTGCTCGGACTCGCGGATAATCGTGGCAGCCTCGTGGGTAACCTCGCCACGAACCTTGTCGAGGAGCTCCTTGTGAGCATCCTCGCGGGTCAGGTCGGCGATGCGCTCGAGCTCCGAGGTCTGCTTGGCGCAGAGCTCCTCAAGCTCGCGGGAGCGCTTCTCGACCTGGCCAGTCTGGCTGGACAGCTGATGCTCACGCTTGTCGAGGGCATCGTTGCGGCGATCGAGGGACTCCTCGCGCTGCATCACGCGGTTCTCGAGCGTACGAATCTCGCTCTTACGCTGCTTGTCCTCGGCCTCGGCGGCCTGCTTGTTCTTGATAATCTCTTCCTTAGCCTCGAGCAGAGCCTCTTTTTTGAGGGTCTCGGCCTGACGCTTTGCATCACCGATGAGGGACTCAGCCTGTGCGTGAGCCGACTGGATCTTTTCGTCGGCCTCGTGAAGACTACCCTGCTTGGCGGTGCGCATGTAGGCAATGGCGGCGATGGCACCCAAAACGATGCCAAC
>JAXIZX010000149.1:0-3555 GCA_036303765.1 Collinsella sp.
AATGCAAAACGGTTCGCATCATTATAAAAGAGCCGGGTCCGGTGCTCTACGCACGCGGATCCGGCTCATCTATTCCACGAGGCTTGCATGCTCGCTTCATTATGCCCAGATATGCACGGCTTAACCCGTGTGGGCGCTACTCCTCCTCGAGGGCAGCGATGACCTCGTCGGTCATGTCCATGGTGCTGTAGACGTCCTGGACGTCGTCGAGCTCCTCGAGACGGTCGATAAGGCGCTGGACCTTCTTGGCGTCGGCGCCGGAGACCTCGGTCGGGGTAGTCGGGACCATGGTGGTCTCGGAACCCTTGACCTGGACGCCCTGCTCCTCGAGCGCCTTGGAGACAGCCATGACCTCGTTGGCAGTAGTCCAGACGATCCACTCCTCGCCGGCGTCCTCGTAGTCCTCGCCGCCGGCCTCGGCGATGGCCATCATGAACTCATCCTCGTCACCGGCAGCACCGTTGGCGATCATGGTCTCCTTCTTGGCGTTCTCGTCCAGGATCTCCTTGGCGACGACGATCTGGCCCTTGCGCTCAAACTGGAAGGCGACGGAGCCGGAGGTGCCCAGGTTACCACCAGCGTGGGAGAAGGCGGAACGGACATCGGCGGCGGTACGGTTGCGGTTGTCGGTCAGGCAGTCAACGTAGACGGCGACACCGGCGGGACCGTAGCCCTCGTACACGATGTTCTCGTAGACGGCGGCATCGGCACCCGAACCAAAAGCCTTGTCGATAGCGGACTTGATCTTGTCCTTAGGCATGGACTGAGCCTTGGCCTTGGCAACGGCAGCGGCGAGGCTGGCGTTGTTCTCGGGCAGCGGGTCACCGCCGAGACGGGCAGCAACGGTGATGTTGCGGCTGAGCTTGGAGAAGAGGGCGGAACGCTTGGCGTCCTGCGCGCCCTTACGATGCTTGGTTGTGGCCCACTTAGAGTGTCCGGACATACGTGTCTCCTATCGGTTTCGACCTAAAGCCCAGCGCAGATGCTCGGGCAATATAAACAAACGTCGTTATGATATACCTACTGGCCTGCGAGATAAACCCCAAAATGAAGGCGTCGTGATGATGTCCCCTTTGGTGCAAAGAAACCTGGCCCTCAATGCACCAAATTAGAACCAGAAGAAGTCGCTGCGGGTGACGGTGGCGCCGATGGCGAAGGGCATGCAGGCGATGACCGGATATAGGTAGCGCATGTAAGTCGAGCCGTTGCACGGGCCAATCAGGCACACAGCGAGCACGCCCAACAGCGGCACCCAGATCGCCAGCGCACGCCATGAATGACGACGCAGCAAGTAGACCACCACGGCGATCATGATCCACACATAGGTGGCCGAGCTCATGGTGAGCGAGATAAAGGGAACACGCTGCACCGCCACGCGGTACAAATTGATCAGGTGGTCGCACCAGCGCACCACGTTGCTGTCAACCGGATGGAAGTCGAAGTACTTGAGGTTGTCGGGACGCGCCATGATCTCGGCACTACGCGCCGTGCTGTAGACCCAGGCATCGCGCGCGCTCGGATAAAAATAACCGTAGTAGTTATTGATGAGCGCCGAGATATAGCACTCGGGATCCTTTTTGAACATCTGGACCCACACCTCAAAATAGGCCTTGATGTCCTCCTGCGAGGCGTACTCGTTAAAGCAGTTCTTGACGGCATCGGACTTGTCGGGGTTGTAGCGGCGGCCCAGGTTCTCGTACTTGAGTACGCGGTCGATCACGGCACGCTCTTCGTCGGTCACCAAGCCGTCGCAAGGAGCCTCCACGATGGTGCCGTCCTCCTTAACCGTGGGGTTGACGCCCGAGTTGAGGCCGTCGTGCTTTTGGACAAAACGAGCCGTCTGCTGGAACGGAATCGAGAGGATTTCGCGCTTGGAACCAGGCGTAATGTCGTGTGCCGGCATAAAGACCTTGGTGAAGTACATATTAGAGGCAAGGCAGAGTGCAAGCACCGCAAGAACTCCCACCCAGCGGAAACGCGGGGTGGCGCCCGAAGGCGCAGCACCAGCCTGCTTGGCTGCACGACGAGCCACATGCACGTCCCATGCGCAAAAAGCTGCCGCGATTACGCATGCCGCCAGGGGAAACACCAGGCCACCGTTGCGCAGAAACGTGGAACCCATGGCGCCCAGAGCGAGCAGCAGCCAATCATGGCGCGCAAAGAGCACAGGCCTCTGTTCGCCTGCACGCTCGGCATTGGCATCGCGACGGGGCAGGCCGCAGGCCACGAGCTTCACGGTCTGCACCAACAGCACCAAAAACGCGTCGGCAAACAGCACATCTTTGGTAAGCAGGGCCGCGTAGTTAGAGAACATGGGCATAAACACAAAGAACAGCAAGATCACGCCGCGGGCCGGCAGGCTCACACCCAGCTTGCGCAGCGACGAGATGGAATAGGCCATGCAGGCGGCCGTAATGACGAACTGAGCGCAGGTGTAGATGGCAAGACCTGCGTTGGCGCTGTTGAACAGCGAAAGCCCCAGCTGGACGCACGAACCGATGATAGCCGTGTGCACCACGGGATGATGTCCGTTGAGCAACACATTGGGATTGAGCAGACGCAGGTAGTCACTCGTGCCGTTGGGATAGTTGAACCACTGGCGAATCTGCGCGCCCGTATCTCCCATAAAAAGGCCGGGCAGCGAGGCAATGAGCGTGGGCGCCCAGGCGATCATAAGCACCAGGAAGGGCCCGGCAAAGGGATGGACCGAGAGCACGGCGTGAGCCACACGCCATACGCGGCCAAAGTGCGCTTCGGAAAACGGAATACGCCGAGAGCTCAGCCAATCTAGACACTCAAAGGCAAGGTAGAAGGCAACGACCGCCAAGAGCATCCAGCCCGCGCCGCCAATCCAGGCGCAGATGATGCGGGCCTTGTCGCCGAGCACGATCTCGGCCGAATCGGTGAGGTCGTAGCTGCGGCCAAACACCATGCAGACGGCAAAGAACAGCGACGGAAGGATCACCGAGGGACGCCAAGCGTCGCCGCGGCCAAAGAATACGTAGCGAAACGGCAGAGTGAGCAGGCAGGCAAGCGCAAGCAGCATGACCGCGTCGGTATGGCCGGCAAACGAGAGGAGCACCTCGTAGCACACGTACAGCATGCCCGAGGCTTTGGGATCAATCGCCAAGACTGCGTTGCTCGACACCGGGGCGGGATCGATGGAAAACGCCGTGGTCGCCAACAGCGCGAGCAAAAATGCGATGAGCGTCTGCTTGGCGGGGTAGCGCTTAAACCAGACGATGCGGGCAGCGTCGCGCGCGGCCGTTGTGGAGAGGTCGGAATCCTTCACAGTCCGAAAGCCTTTCTAGAAACCTATCAAACTCGGCAAGACCACCACAAAGGTGCCTGTCCCCTTTGTGGTGGTTTTGGTGGTTAGGCGTCCAGGTAGACGCGCTGGGGCTGGTTGCGGCGACGGGCGAAGATGATGAGCGCCAGACCGGCGATCACGAGCGGCAGGCTCAGTAGCTGACCCATGGTGATGACGCCGCCCAGCAGATAACCCAACTGGGCATCGGGCACGCGCACGAACTCAACGAGAAAGCGAACGATGCC
>JAXIZX010000150.1:0-3082 GCA_036303765.1 Collinsella sp.
ACCGACGGACATCATTGATCTGTATCGAGATATTTGCGTCATATACGCAGCGTTAGTGTAACACAACCGCAACCACCTGCAACTTAGTCATTGAGGACGTTCTTAAACGACTAGTCAAAAGGGACAATCTTTGGTTTAACACCCACAAATCTGACTGCCTCCGCCAAAACTGTGGCGGTTTACTACGATGAATCGCTCAACCGCGATCACTCCGAAACTTGTTGAACTAAAACCGCAGGTAGATGCCTTGCACTTTTTTGCGAAAAGCCGGCGTAGTTGAAATTTCTCATTTCATCGTAGTAAACCGGCATAGTTTCGTATTTCCAGCAGTTCCAAATTCGTCAATACGTCGGCGTTTGCAAAAAGCCCGACCTCCGTGGGAGATCGGGCTTTCAAGGCTTAGTTAAACCAAGTCTGTACGGTCAAATGACCCGTAGCTTACATCTGCTCGGGAGCGGAGACACCAACGAGGGTGAGAACCAGAGCGAGCGTCACGCGGACGGCGTCGCAAGCGGCCAGACGGGCGCGCGAAAGCTCGGGGTCGACGGGACGGCCCTCGCTCGGCAGAACCTGGCAGGCAGCATAGAAGCTGTGGAAGTCGCCGGCGAGTTCCTCAGCAAAGTGCGTCAGACGGACCGGGGCGCGGTCGCGAGCGCAGCTGGCGATGAGGTCGGTGAGCTCGTTGAGCTTGCGCGAAAGGGCGAGCTCGGTCGGGTCGGTCAGCCGCGAGTAATCGACGTTCTCACCGATGGCCTTGGCGGCGACGGCCTTCATGCCCATCTCGTCAGCCTGCTCGGGCGTAACGTCAGCGGCACGGCGCAGGATGGAGCACACGCGGGCGTGAGCGTACTGCACGTAGTACACCGGGTTGGAGTTGTCGCGCTTCTTGACGGCCTCGATATCGAAGTCGACCATCTGGTTGGAGCTCTTGGAGATGAGCGTGTAACGGGCAGCGTCGGAGCCGACCTCGTCGACGAGCTCCTGCAGGGTCACCATAGTGCCCTTGCGCTTGGACATACGGACGGGCTTGCCGTTGCGCAGCAGGTTGACGAGCTGGCCCAGCAGAACCTCAAACGTGCCGGGGTAACCCAGAGCGTCGCAGACGCAGCGGACGCGCTCGATGTAGCCGTGGTGGTCGGCGCCCCAGATGTCGATGACGTGGTCGACGCGCTGGAACTTATCCCAGTGATAGGCAACGTCGGAGGCGAAGTAGGTGTACTCGCCGTCGGACTTGATCAGGACGCGGTCCTTGTCATCGCCCAGGTCGGTGGAGCGGAACCACAGGGCGCCGTCCTTGGTGTAGAGGTAGCCCATCTTGTCGAGCTTCTCAAAAGCGCGGTCGACGGCGGAGGTGCCGGCGGTCTCGCCCTCGGTGTCCTTCACATACAGCGAGCGCTCGGAGAACCAACGATCGAAGTCGCAATTGACGGCGTGGCAGAGGTCGCGCATGTTGTCGACCATCTTTACGTAGCCGCGCTCGCGGAAGCTCTCCATGCGCTCCTGAGGATCGGCGTCGACCCACTTATCGCCGTCGGTGCGCCAGAACTCAGCAGCCTCGTCGATGATGTAGTCGCCGCCGTAGGAGTCCTTGCCCAGGGTCTCGGCAAAGTTGTCCTGATACGGATGGGTCTCGGGATGCTCGTCGTTCTCGTCGGCGACAAAGGCGTCGCGGTCGGCGATCAAGATCTTGTGAGCCTCGTCGATATCCACGCCCTGCTTGGCGATGATGTCGGCAAGCTGCATATAGCGCGTGCTGATGGAGTTGCCGAAGGTGTTCATCTGAGAGCCGTGGTCGTTGATGTAGAACTCACGCTGGATGTCGTAACCGGCGTGGTCCATAACACGGCAGAGCGAGTCGCCCAGCGCGGCCCAGCGGCCGTGGCCAATGTGCATGGGGCCGACGGGGTTGGCGGAAACGAACTCGACCTGGGTCTTCAGGCCACCACCGACGTTGGACTTAGCGAAGTCCATGCCCTTCTCGCGAGCCTCGCCAAAGATGGCATTCTTGACGGCAACGGAGAGGTAGAAGTTGATGAAGCCAGGGCCTGCGATCTCGACTTTCTCAATCGCGGGGTCCTCGGGCATATGGGCAACGATGGCCTCGGCGATCTTGCGCGGGGCGCAGTGGGCCAGCTTGGCGGACTTCAGGGCCATGGTAGAGGTCCACTCGCCATGAGAAGTGTCAGCCGGTCGCTCGATAGCGCAATCGTCAAGTTCAAATGCGGAAAGGTCGCCGGCCTCCTGGGCCGCAGCAAGCGCAGCGCGTACCAGCTCTTCAATCTTCTCGGGCATAGATCCTCCTTGTGTTAAAGCCCCCGAGCTCTTGGTCACTCGTAGGGCAAAAGCCAGAGTTTGTAGCACTCTATCACAAGCGACGGGCACTGTCGCAGGGTAAAGCCAATCGATATTGCATATGCACAAAATTGACTACAGCTTGTATGGAGTCACTCAAAGATGCCGGTCTGCCTGCAGATTATGCAGGCGTTGAAAATGCATAAAGGTGTGAATGAGCTGCGTCTGTTATCGAATACTCTTACCTATCGGAGTTGTGTGCTTTTCCTGCATAAAGTGAGAATTTGCGCACGTCAGCATGTTATTCTAGACATACGTAAATTCGTATAAGTTGGAGGTAGCATGTTCTCAATCGGTCAACACGTCATTCATCCGGGTCAGGGAGTCTGCACCGTCGTCGGTTTTAGGGACGACACGCCGCAGCCCATGCTGCTGCTCGAGACCAAGCAGGGACATGCGCAGACGATCCTCATGTACCCCGTGGCGCAGGCCGATCGTTTGCACGCCGCCATCTCTCAGCAAGATGCCGAGCACCTGCTGAGCCACTATGACGAGCTGGAGTGCGACACCTTCACCGAGCGCAACAGCTCACTTGAGGAGACGCACTTTAAGCAGCAGCTCAAGCTGGGTGCGCCCGAGACGGTCCGCGTGGCAAAGACCATGATGCACCGCATTCGCCAAGCCGAGGAAGCTGATAAAAAGCCCAGCTCCTACTACATGCGCGTACTCAAGGAGGCCAAACGCCGCTCCATCGAGGAGTTCGCCGTGGCCCTTGGCGTCACCGAGGAGG
>JAXIZX010000151.1:0-3208 GCA_036303765.1 Collinsella sp.
AACCATGCAGATGGCCACGAGCGGCGTGCGCGACATGAGCCTGATCACCACGCCGCCGACTGGGCGTCGTCCCGTGATCGTGCACGTGGGGGAGTACGACCCCGACGTGGTGAGCGCGGCGATTCGCCTGGAGGTGGGTCGCGGCGGTCAGGTGTATTACGTGTCCAACCGCGTCAAGACCATCGACGATGCCGTGGCGCGCGTGCACGAGGCCGCGCCCGAGGCGCGCGTGGGCGTGGCGCACGGCAAGATGAGCCCGCGCGAGGTCGAGGACGTGATGATCGAGTTCGCGACCAAGAAGATCGACGTGCTTATCGCCACGACCATCGTGGAGAGCGGCATCGACAACGCAACGGCCAACACGCTCATCATTGAGGACTCGCAGCGTCTGGGTCTGGCACAGCTCTACCAGCTTAAGGGCCGCGTGGGCCGCTCGGCCACGCAGGCATACGCGTACTTTATGTTCCCCGGCGAGCTGCCGCTTACCGAGGAGGCCGCGGCACGCCTGACCGCGCTTTCCGAGTTCCAGGACCTGGGCAGCGGCATGCGCATCGCCATGCGCGACCTGGAGATCCGCGGCGCCGGTTCGCTTATGGGCGCCGAGCAGCACGGTAACCTGTCGAGCGTGGGCTTTGACCTGTTTACGCAGATGCTGGGCCAGGCCGTGGCCGAGGCGCGCGGCGACGACGATGCCGGCGTGGAGGCGGCGAGCGTGGGCATCAACCTGCCGGCCGACTACTTCTTGTCCGAGGAGTACATGCCGGCGGTGGACCAGCGCGTGCTCGTGTACCGCAAGCTCGCGGCTGCTGGGGACCTGGAGAGCATCGACGAGGTGCAGGAGGAGACCGAGGCCGCGCATGGCGAGCTGCCGTTGGCGGGACTCAACCTGTTCAACCGCGCGCGCATCCGTATTCGCGGCGAGCGCCTGGGGCTCGAGAGCGTCACGCTCAGCGGTGGACGCATCACGTTTTTGGGCGTCGACGTGCCCAAGAAGGTGGCCTTTGAACTAAAGACCCGCTATGGCGCGGTGAACTTCCCCAAGAGTCGCAAGCTGTCGGTGCCCTACAAGGCGGGCGCCGGCGCGGGCAGCGGCCTGGGTCGCGGCCTCGATGCCAACGACGGCACCGGCCCGGTGGCGGCCGCGCTCATGCTGCTGCAGCAGCTGGGTGCTAGTGATGATGACTAGCGAGTCGACGCTGCAAACGCCCCATTTGGGCAATCTGGTTCCATCGAGAGGAAAGCATGTTCGGATACATCTATAAGAAAGATGTCGCTATTATCGCGGCCGTCCTGTGCCTTTGTCTGGGCGTGGGCAGCTTCTTTGATTATCAGATCTCGAGTGCGCTGTTCAACATCGGCAGCATGTACGGTCGCTTTGTCGAGGCGGCCGGCGAGCTACCGTTCGAGCTGACGGCGAGCGTCGCGGGCGTTATGCTCGTGCGCGCGGTGCGTTCCGACTCCAAGGCGAGCAAGTGGCTCGCTGCGCTGGGCGTTTTGATCAACGTGGGTCTGGTCGGCTACGAGATTATCGGATCGCTGCGCGTCGGCGGCAAGCTTATTGCGTTTCAGCTGGTTCTGACGTTTGCGTTGGTCATCGCAGCCAACTTCATCGCCTACCGCCTCACGCGCACGACCGAGCCCGACGAGCTTACGCGCTGGGCGTTGATGGTGCTGGCCGTGTGGGTCGCTCAGGCCATCATCCTCAACGTCATTGTTAAGCCGTTATGGTCGCGCCCGCGCATGCGCGTGATCGAGGTCACGCCGGGGCTCAATTTTCAGCCGTGGTGGGTGATCGGCAACCCCGACAAGTGGGCCTATATCGCCGCCGGCGTGATCAAGGACGGGTTCAAGTCGTTTGCGAGCGGACACACGGCGCATGCGGCGATCGGCCTTATGCTCGCCGGGCTTCCCGCGGCAGCCTTTAAGGAAAAACCTTCGCGTCGCCGCGTGATCTTTTGGGCGGCGGTTGTTGTTGCAGCGTTCGTCGCCTTTGGGCGCATCGTGATCGGCGCGCACTTTTTGAGTGACGTGAGCTGCGGTTTTGCCCTGGTACTGGCACTTGAGTGCCTTGCCGCACGCATTGCCTATCCCAACGGCGTACAATAGCTCCGTTTGAATCATCTGGCCGATACCCGGTAAGAGAGGATTGCCATGCTCGCGTTTAACAACGACTATTCCCACGGCGCACATCCGGCAGTGCTGCAGGCGCTCGTCGACACCAATATGGAGCCGCAGCCCGGCTACGGTACCGATGCGCACACCGAGCGTGCCAAGCAGCTTATCCGCGAGGCCTGTCAGGCCCCCGATGCCGACGTGTTTTTTCTGGTGGGCGGCACGCAGGCCAACGCGACGGTGATTGACATGCTGCTCGCGCCGTACGAGGGCGTCGTTGCTGCCGAGACCGGCCACGTCGCCTGCCACGAGGCGGGCGCCATCGAGTTTGGCGGTCACAAGGTGCTCACCATCCCCGGCTACGAGGGCAAGATGCACGCCGAGGATCTGGAGAACTATATCCAGGTGTTCTACGAAAACGAGAGCTACGAGCACACGGTGTTCCCGGGTGCCGTGTACGTGAGCCTGTCGACTGAGTACGGCACGCTGTACTCCAAGGCCGAGCTCGCGGCGATTCACGCAGTGTGCCAGAAGCGCCAGATTCCGCTGTTTGTGGACGGTGCTCGCCTGGCCTATGCGCTGGCGGCCGATGAGTGCGACATTACCCTGCCCGAGCTGGCACAGCTGTGTGACGTGTTCTACATCGGCGGCACCAAGTGCGGCGCTCTGTGCGGCGAGGCCGTGGTGTTTTGCGGCATGCACGCTCCGGCGCATCCCATTCCGCGCATTAAGCAGCACGGTGCGTTGCTGGCCAAGGGCCGCCTGACGGGCGTGCAGTTTGAGGCGCTCTTTACCGACGGCCTGTATTTTGAGATTGGTCGCCAGGCGATCGAAACCGCGCAGGCGCTTCGTCGCGTGCTGCACGAGCGCGGCTACCAGTTCTTCTTGGAGACGCCGACCAACCAGCAGTTCGTGATTCTGCCCAACGAGGACATGGCCCGCATTCGCGAGCACGCGGCGATCGAGTACTGGGAAAAGTACGACGATACCCACACGGTGGTGCGCTTTTGCACCAGCTGGGCTACGACGCAGGAGGATATCGACGCGTTGGCGGCTGTCCTGTCGCCTGAGGTAATGACGAGGGGCCGCCTTGCGC
>JAXIZX010000152.1:0-2027 GCA_036303765.1 Collinsella sp.
AGACGTGCCAACGAAATTATCGACCGCAATCAAGAAAGGAGAGATGCCGAGTGAGGATTCTCAAGCTCTTTAAAAAGCATATCCTGGCACTGCTCGCTGCTATCGTACTTATCGTAATCAGCTGCAACGCCGATCTGGCACTGCCCACCTACATGAGCGACATCGTCGACGTGGGCGTGCAGCAAGGCGGCATCGCCTCGCCCGTGCCCGACACCATTCGCGCCGAATCGCTCGACGACCTCGAGCTCTTTATGAGCACCAAGGACGCCAAGGCTGTGGAGGCCGTGTTTAGCAAGGCGGACAATAACGGCATTCGAACGTACAAGGGCACTGAGGAGGAGCGCTCCGACGGCGGCAAGATTGCCGACATCATGAGCCTGCCCGAGACTGTCGTCCTTTCGTTCAACCAGGGCATCGATGCCAACTCCATGGGCGACATGACCGGCGCATCTACCGAGGCAAGCGATGGCGGCGGCGCTCAGGCCATGCCCACCCCCGAGCAGATGGCGGCAATGACGCCCGAGCAGCTCGCCGAGATGCAGCAGAAGGCCGCAGCGGCGCAGAATATGCAAAAGCAGATTGATGCCGACGGCGGTAAGATCACCATGAAGGGGCTGCGTCTAGGCGTTGAAGGCGGCCTAATCGACCAGGGCAAGCTCGTGGAGGGCGCCAACGATATGGCGGACAAAATGGGCTCCATGTCGGGTTCCATCGTGACCCAACGCGCCGTGAGCTATGTGCAAGACGAGTACAAGGCGCAGGGCATCGACCCCGCCGACGTGCAGAACGCCTACCTGGGCCGCATGGCGACCACGATGTTTGGTCTGTGCCTGATCTCGCTCGTCGCCACCATCTTGACCGGTGCCGTGGCCTCGCGCACCGCCTGCTCCATCGCCCGCGACCTGCGCCGCGAGACCTTCAAAAAGGTTATGCACTTCTCGCCGGCCGAGGTGGGCAAGTTTAGCCAGGCCTCGCTCATCACCCGCTGCACCAACGACATTCAGCAGATCCAGATGGCCGCAACCCTGTTTATCCGCATGTGTCTGATGGCCCCCGTCATGGGCATCGTCGCCGTCATGCGCGTCCTGGCCAACCATACCGGCCTAGAGTGGACCATCGCCGTGGCCATCATCGCGGTCTCGGCCGTCGTCGGCGTGCTTATGGGCCTCACCATGCCCAAGTTCAAAAAGATGCAGAGCTTTGTGGACCGTGTGAACCTTACCGCCCGCGAGCTGCTCGACGGCCTTATGCCCATCCGCTCGTTCAACCGCGAGGAGCATGAGCTCGAGCGTTTTGACAAGGCTTCGCTCGACCTGATGACCACGCAGCTCTACACCAACCGCGCTATGAGTTTTATGATGCCGCTTATGATGCTCGTCATGAACTGCATCACCGTGCTTATCGTCTGGTTTGGCGCGCAGGGCGTGTCCGACGGCGTGATGCAGGTCGGCAACATGATGGCGTTCATCTCCTACACCATGCAGATCGTCATGGCGTTTATGATCCTCACCATGGTTTCGGTCATCCTGCCCCGTGCCGAGGTCGCAGCCGAGCGCGTAGATGAGGTCATCACCTGCCCCACGAGCATCAACGACCCTGCCTCGCCCAAACTGCCCGCGGCCAGCTCGCCGCGCGGTGAGCTCACCTTCCGCGACGTAAGCTTCCAGTACCCCGATGCCCGCGCCGACGTCATTAGCGGTGTGAACTTCACCACGCATGCCGGTCAGATGCTCGGCATCATTGGCTCCACGGGCTCGGGCAAGTCCACGCTCGTACAGCTGATTCCGCGCCTGTACGACGTCACGGGCGGCAGCATTTCGCTCGACGGCATCGACGTGCGCGACATGACCCTTTCCGAGCTGCGCCGCCGCATTGGCTACATCCCGCAGCAGGGGCGTCTGTTCTCGGGCACCGTCGAGAGCAACCTCAAGTTTGCCGGCGACATGGTGAGCGATGATGACATGCGCCAGGCCGCGCGCATCGCACAGGCCGAGGACTTTATCGCCGAGCGTGAGGGCGGTTACGAC
>JAXIZX010000153.1:0-2976 GCA_036303765.1 Collinsella sp.
CCTCACCTTCTACGAGGCCAACGTGCTCGACCGCGATGCGATGAACAAGATCTTCGATGCCCATCAGATCGACCGCGTCATCCACTTCGCGGGCTTTAAGGCCGTCGGCGAGTCGGTGAGCAAGCCCGTCGAGTATTACCACAACAACATCGAGAACACCCTGGTGCTCGTCGACGTCATGCGCAACCATGGCTGCAAGTCCATCATCTTCTCGAGCTCCTCGACCGTTTACGGCGACCCGGATAACCCGCCCGTCACCGAGGAAGACCCCAAGAAGCCCGCGACCAACCCGTACGGTTGGACCAAGTGGATGATCGAGCAGATCCTTATGGACGTCCACACCGCCGACCCCGAGTGGGACGTCGTGCTGCTCCGTTACTTCAACCCCATCGGTGCCCATCCGTCGGGCCTGATCGGCGAGGATCCCAAGGGCATCCCCAACAACCTGGTACCCTATGTCGCCCAGGTCGCCGTGGGCAAGCTCGAGGCCGTTCAGGTCTTTGGCAACGACTACCCCACCCCCGACGGCACCGGCGTGCGCGATTACATCCACGTGTGCGATCTGGCATCTGGTCACGTTGCCGCCCTTAACTGGATGAACGGCAAGACCGGCGTCGAGATCTTTAACTTGGGCACCGGCACCGGCACCTCGGTACTCGAGGTCGTCGCCGCCTTCTCCAAGGCTTGTGGCAAGGAGCTGCCCTACGTAATCCGCGAGCGCCGCGCCGGCGACATCGCTGCCAACTGGTGCGATGCTTCCAAGGCCGAGCGCATGATGGGCTGGAAGGCCCAGTACGACATCGCGGACATGTGCCGCGATAGCTGGAACTGGCAGAGCCACAACCCCAACGGCTTCGCCGACGCCGAGTAGCAAAAACCTACATACCGCTCTTGCCCCGATCTCACGTTGTGAGGTCGGGGCTTTTTCATGGCATGTAACCATTCGCCGAAAATCGACCAACTTTTTTATCTTGCCTGTACATGTTTAAACAACATGTTTTACAATAGGCGTATCGAATCAGAACATCGGAGGCGGACTGCACACCCATCGGCAGGCCGACCCCACAACAAGAAGGTTGGTGAGCGCATTCATGGAGCGTGCAAGCGGCGTCCTCATGCCCGTCTCATCTCTGCCCGGACCATACGGAATCGGCGGCTTTGGCTGGAATGCCTACGACTTCGTCGATTTTCTCGCCTCGTGCAAACAACATTACTGGCAGATTCTGCCCCTTACGACGACCAGCTATGGCGATTCGCCCTATCAGTCGTTCTCGGCCCGCGCAGGCAACCCCAACTTTATCGACTTTGCCGAGCTTATCGAGGCAGGGTATCTGGAGCAGCGCGATATCGATGGCGTGTATCTGGGATCCGACCCCAGCAATGTCGACTACGGTGCTATCTTTGACGGCCGCCGTCAGATTCTCGACCGCGCCGCTGAGCGCTTTGCTGCCGACAAGCCGGCCGATTTCGATGACTTTATCCAGGCCAACGAGGACTGGCTCATCCCCTACTGTGAGTTCATGACCGTCAAAGAGGAGTGCGGTCTCAAGGCGTTTTGGGAGTGGCCCGCGGAGCTCCGCACCCGCGGCGAGGCTTCCGCCAAGGTCTGCGCCGACCATCCGGCGCATATGCTCTACCACCAGATGACGCAGTACTTCTTCGATCGCCAGTGGAGCCGCCTCAAGGCCTATGCCAATGAGCGCGACATTCTCATCATCGGCGACCTGCCCATCTATGTCTCGCGTGACTCTGTCGAGATGTGGGCGACGCCTGAGCTCTTTAAGATCGACGCCGCCGGCAATCCCGTGAGCGTCGCCGGCACGCCGCCCGACCAGTTCTCGGCCACCGGCCAGTACTGGGGCAACCCCATCTACGACTGGGACGCCATGGAGTCCGACGGCTTCTCCTGGTGGGAGGGCCGCATTCGCGCCGCCCTCGACATGTACGATGTCATCCGCCTGGATCACTTCCGCGGCTTCGAGGCCTATTGGGAGGTGCCGTTCTCCTCGCCCGATTCGTCCTACGGTTCGTGGACGCAGGGTCCCGGCCTCAAGTTCTTCAAGACGCTCGAGGAAAAGCTCGGCACGCTGCCCATCATCGCCGAGGACCTGGGCTTCCTCACCCCCGGCGTCATCGACATGCGCGACAACTCGGGCTTCCCCGGCATGAAGATCCTGCAGTTTGCCTTTGAGGGCACCAACTCGTACTACCTGCCGCATAACTACATTGCCAACACCGTCGCCTACGTGGGCACCCACGACAACGAGACGGCACGCGGCTGGTTTGAAGGAACGGCCACCCCGCGTCAGCGTGAGCAGACAGCCCTGTACACCCATCAGCAGGCCGGCGAGCCCATCACCGACGCGCTCAACCGAACCATCGCAGCCAGCGTGAGCGACACGTGCATCTACACCATGCAGGACCTGCTCAACTTGGGCAACGAAGCGCGCATCAACACCCCCGCCACACTGGGCGGCAACTGGACCTGGCGCATGCTCGCCGGCGCCATCACCCGCGAGCTCGAACACAAACTCACCGACTGGACCGAGACCTACTTCCGCATCCCATCGGAAGCCGAAATCGAGCTTCCTCAATAGGAGCTACCGCGCCCGACCCCTCCCCACCGTGCGGACGCGCTTGCTTTTCCCGCGCGAGGCCACCCCAATCCCCTCGCGCGGGATTCTTTTGAATTTCTGACATGTAGTCAACTCACCACAGGAGGAAACATGCCCCGCATCAATCTCGCGGATCTTGCCGAGCAGTCCTTTGGAACTTCGCTCGAGCAACTCGATGACCGCCGCATTTACAAACTGCTGGTCAAGCTCGTGCAGGAGCGCTCTGCCGCCTGCCCGCTCAACAACGGCAAGAAAAAGCTCTATTACATTTCCGCCGAATTTTTGATCGGCAAGCTGCTCATCAACAACATGATCGACCTCGGCATCTACGACGAGGTTAAGGACCAGCTCACCGCCGCAG
>JAXIZX010000154.1:0-2095 GCA_036303765.1 Collinsella sp.
GCGTGTTGGTAGTCGTCTTGGTCTTGAGCAACGACGTGTTGAAGTTCATCAAACGATAGTCGCTCGAGACCAGTGCGATGTCGCGGTCTTCCTTGAGCACCTGGGCATACAGCAGCTTGCTGCCGCCGTAGATAGCGTTCTTGAGGCGCTTGCGGTTGGTCTTGGTGACGTATCCAGAAAGTGCGACACGCACCACTCGGCCGTTCTCAAAGACAAACAGCACGTCGGCCTTATAGTCCTCGGGGTCGATGACCCAGATGACGCTCTCGTCGGGTTCCATCTCAAGATCGGTCGGCAGGTACGAGCCCAGCTGGGCCGACTTGGTGTCCTCAAACGCCGCAACCTTGCATTTGTACACCTGGCTCTTGTTGGTAAAGACCAGCAGCTCGTGGGTGTTGGAGGACGGGAACTCGATAAAGGGTTTGTCGCCGTCCTTGTACTTGAGCGTGGTCGCCTTCTTGAGCACGCGGTCCGTCATCTTCTTAAGGTAGCCATCGCGCGAGAGCATGATGGTCACCGGGTACTCCTCGACCTCGGGCTCCAAGCTTACCTCGATAACCTCATGGGGCTCGATCCTGCCCGTGCGACGCGGCATCACATATTTCTTGTTGACCGCGGCCAGCTCGTCGCTGATGACCTTCTTGATGTTCTCCTCGCTGGAGAGGATCTCCTCAAGCTCGGCAATCTCGCTCTCAAGCTTGGCGATGTCCTTGGTGCGGTTGAGGATGTACTCTTCGTTAATGTTGCGGAGCTTGAGCTCGGCAACAAACTCGGCCTGGGTCTCGTCGATGTCGAAACCCTTCATAAGGTTGGGCACGACCTCGGCTTCAAGCTTGGTGCCACGGATGATGGCGATGGCCTTGTCGATGTCGAGCAAGATTGCCTCGAGGCCGTGCAGCAGGTGCAGGCGCTCGGACTTTTTGCCCAGGTCAAAGTTAATGCGGCGACGCGTGGACTCAATACGCCATTTGACCCACTCGTGCAGAATCTGGCGCACGCCCATAACACGGGGATAGCCGTCGACGAGCACGTTGAAGTTGCACGAGAACGAATCCTGCAGTGTGGTCGAGCGATAGAGCTTGGCCATGAGCTTGTCGGGGTCGACGCCGCGCTTAAGGTCGATGGCGATGCGCAAGCCCGAGAGGTCGGTCTCGTCGCGGATATCAGCGATCTCCTTGACCTTGCCCTCTTTGGAGAGCTTGACGATGCGTTCGATGATGACATCGGTCTTGGTGGTGTAGGGGATCTCATAGACCTCGATGATGCGCTCTTCGGGGATCCAACGCCAGCGGGAGCGAATCTGGAAGCTGCCAAGGCCGGTCTCGATGATCTTCTCCATCTCCTCGCGGCGGTAGATAATCTCGCCGCCGGTCGAGAAGTCGGGCATGGGCATGTACTCGAGCAGGTCGCAGTCGGGATCCTGCAGGTAATGCATGGTGGCGGTGCAGACCTCGTTGAGGTTGAAACCGCAGATGTCGGACGCCATGGCGACGCCGATGCCTTTGTTGGCCGAAACCAGAATATTGGGGAACGTGGTGGGCAGCAGGCGCGGCTCCTTCATGGCGCCGTCGTAGCTGTCAACGAAGTCGACCGGGTCCTTGTCGATGTCCTTAAAGATCTCGGCGCTGATGGGGGAGAGCTTGGCCTCGGTATAACGCGAGGCGGCGTAGCTCAGGTCGCCCGAATAGTACTTGCCAAAGTTGCCCTTCGACTCCACGAAGGGGGCGAGCAGTGCCTCGTTGCCGGTGGCCAGACGCACCATCGTCTCGTAGATCGCGGCGTCGCCGTGCGGATTGAGCTTCATGGTCTGGCCCACGATGTTGGCGCTCTTCTGGCGCTCGCCCTTGAGCAGACCCATCTTGTACATGGTGTAGAGCAGCTTGCGGTGCGAGGGCTTAAAGCCGTCGATCTCGGGGAACGCACGCGAGACGTTGACGCTCATGGCGTAGGGCATGTAGTTGACCTCGAGTGTCTGCGTGATCGGCTGGTCGGTGACCTCGGAGTGCAGGCCGATGACGTTCTCGGCGTTGACCTGCTTTTTCTTTGGCTGGTTCTTCGTCTTCTTCTTTGCCACGATTTCCTCTTGAACTTCTTA
>JAXIZX010000155.1:0-2617 GCA_036303765.1 Collinsella sp.
GAGAGAAGGACTGCGCCGGGCGCGCGGCAGGCTGAGCTGCGCGCTGCGTCGGCTGTGCCGGACGCTGGCCAGGCTGGGCAGGGCGCGACGCCGGCTGCTGTGTACGATTCGGCTGGCGCGGATCGGAAGCACTAGGCATGCGAAACCTCCTCGTTTTTACGATCGAGCCACGTCTGCAAAAACAGGCTGGCGGCAATCATGTCGATCTTGCCCCTCATCTGCTTTTCGTTGAGTCCCTGCTCGCGCAGGATACGCTTGGCCTCTTGCGAGGACAGACGCTCGTCCTCAAACTCCAACGGAAGATCGAGCTCGTCGGCAATCTTTTGCGCCACAGCGGCAACACGCTCGGCCTGAGGGCCGGGCTCACCGGCCATGGTCAGGGGACGTCCGCTTACCAGGATGTCGGGCTCATAGTCCTCGACCAGGTAGCGGAACGTCTTGGCCATACCGGTGACCTCGGCAGCCGGAAGCACCTTGACAGGCATCGCCATCTTGCCATCACGGCTCGAGACGGCGATGCCAATCCTGGTCTCCCCTATGTCCAGCGCGAGCGCAACCACAGCGACTTCTTAGATTCTTAGGCGCCGAGCGCGGTCTTAGCGGCCGCGAGGGCATCGGCGATGCCGGCAGCATTCTTGCCACCGGCCTGGGCCATGTTGGGACGACCGCCACCGCGACCGTCGACCAGACCCGCGATCTGCTTGATCACGTTACCGGCGTGGAAACCGGCCTTGACGGCGTCATCGGAGCCGGCAGCGAGCAGGGCCGGAGTGCCCTTCTCAGTCACGCTGGCGACGACACAAGCAACAGGGCCGGCGACCTTCTGATGCACGGTATCCCATACGTTGCGCAGGTCGGCAGCCTCAAGGCCCTGGAGCTCAGCGACAACGAGCTTATAGCCGTCGAGCTCGACGGCGCCCTCGATGGCGCTGGAGATGGCGTCGGAGGAGCCACCGGTCAGAGCCTTCTTGAGCTTATTGGACGTCTCGCGCAGCTCGGCCTGCAGGTTCTCCACGCGAGCAGGAACCTCATCCACGCGGCACTTGAGCGCAGTAGCAGCGGCGTCAACGAGTGCCAGGCGGTCGGCCATATATTCAAGGGCACCCTTAGAGGTCACGGCCTCGATACGGCGGACATTGGAGCCCGTGGAGGACTCGGAAATGATCTTGAACAGGCCGATCTCGGCGGTGTTGGCAGCGTGTGTGCCACCGCAGAGTTCGCGGGAGAACGGCTGGTCCTCAGCGCCCACGGAGACAACGCGGACGACGTCGCCATACTTCTCGCCAAACAGGGCGACAGCGCCGGCAGCCTTAGCCTCGTCGATGCCCATGACACGGGTCACGACCGGCTTGGAAGCGAAGATCTGCTGGTTGACCAGGTCCTCGACAGCCTTGAGCTGCTCGGAGGACAGGGCCTCGAAGTGCGTAAAGTCAAAGCGCAGGTGCTCGGGCGTCACCAGCGAGCCGGCCTGGGAGACGTGCTCGCCCAGGACCTGCTTAAGGGCGGCGTCGAGCAGGTGCGTGGCGGTGTGGTTGCGGCGCAGGAAGCCACGGCGCTCGGCGTCGAGCGCGGCGGTCACGGTAGCACCGACGGCCAGCGTGCCCTCGGCAACGTGGGCGACGTGAGCATACAGGCCGTTGTGGTTCTTGGTATCGGAAACGGTCAGCGAAACGCCCTCGGCGGAAAGCTCGCCGGCATCGCCCTGCTGGCCACCCATCTCGGCATAGAACGGAGTGCGGTCGAGAACGACCTCGACGTCCTCGCCGGCGGCAGCGGACTCGACGGACTCGCCGTTGCGCACGATGGCAACAACCTTGGCGCCCTCGATCACATCGTTGTCATAGCCGTCGAACTCAGTCGCGGCGACCTTGTCGGAAAGCTCGACCCAAACGTCGTTGAAGCTGCCCCAGGCGTCGCCTTTGGCATTGGCGCGGGCGCGGGCCTTCTGGTCCTCCATGCAGGCAGTGAAGCCGTCCATATCGACATCGTGGCCAGCGGTGCCGGCGATCTCGACGGTCAGGTCGATGGGGAAACCAAAGGTGTCGTGCAGCTTAAAGGCAACGTCGCCCGGAAGCACAGCGCCCTCGGCAAGCGCTGCCAGGGCCTCGTCCAGGTAAACACGGCCGTTGTCGAGCGTCGTGGAGAAGCGCTCCTCCTCGGAGGCGACGATACCCTTGACGAGCGCGACGTTCTTGAGCAGCTCAGGATAGGCCTCGCCCATCTGAGCGTTGACTTCGTCGATGAACTTGGTCAGGAAGGCGCCCTCGATGCCCAGCAGGCGACCGTGGAACACGGCACGACGGAGCAGGCGGCGAAGGACGTACTCGCGACCCTCGTTACCGGGAAGGATGCCGTCCGAGATCATAAAGTCGACGGCACGGGAGTGGTCGGCGATGATACGCAGGGAGCGGCTGGCGCCAGAGTAATCGTCGGCGTCATAGGTCTTGCCGCTAATCTTCTCGCCCAGCTTGATGAGGTGCTGCATCAGATCGCCGTCGTAGTTGGCGGTCTTGTGCTGCATGATGGCGGCCATGCGCTCCAGGCCCATGCCCGTATCGAGGTTGCGGTGCGGCAGCTCCGGCATGGAGCCGTCCTCCTGGCGGTCGTACTGGGTAAA
>JAXIZX010000156.1:0-4894 GCA_036303765.1 Collinsella sp.
GCGGGCCCCCTTAAGCAGGAGGGGCTTGCGGTTTGACCTAGATTTCCAAGCGATGAGTTCGTCCATTAGCTGTCGCTGCATACTGCCCCCTAACGATCATGGTTAGTATAAGACCGTCTTGGTCTTTCCATCGAAAAATGTGGGAGTAAACCACGTTTTTCCATCGAATAATGTGGGAGGTAACCACGTTTTTCCATCGAATAATGTGGGGTTTAGGTCGGCACCTGGGGCGCTCCTTCTCTGCCGGCAGTTTGGAACACTCCTTGTTTTGGTGCAAATTAGCTACCCTTGCATCAGAAAACGGCGCCCGCCGGCGATGCTGCCGGCGGGCGCCGTTGTCGTGTAGGTGGCTATGTCGTGGGGGCTGCCGTTGAGCGTCCGGGTCTGTGCTCTACAGCGAGTCGATAAAGCGCTGCTGGGCGGCGCGGCCGGCTTCGTCCCACTTAAAGACGCCGGCGTTGTCGAGCACGTGGCCAAACACCACGCCGACCTCCTCGTGCAGGATATCGATGGCGTTATCCGCTGTAAGCTCGTCGGCGCGGCGAGCAAAGACGTCCTCGGCCCACGCGGCATGGCTGCGACAAAGATCATCGCCCTCGAGCGCACCGGCAAGATCGTAGCTGGCATCGACCTTGGCTGCCAGCAGATGCTCACGGACAGCGCCGAGCTCGGGAACCAGGCGCGGCGGCAGAATGGCCAGGCCCATGACCTCGATCAGGCCGATGTTCTCCTTCTTAATGTGGTGGTACTCGGCATGCGGGTGGAACGCGCCCAGCGGATGCTCATCGGTCGTGATGTTGCAGCGAAGCGCCAGGTAGGCCTCGTAAATCTCGCCGCCGGCATTTCCGCGAGAGTCGACGCGGCGGATGACGGGCGTCACGGTGTTGTGCGCCACGCCGTCGGCCGTGTGTGCGATGACGCCAACCGACTCATCGGTCCACTCGCGCCAGGCGAGAATAATCTTCTCGGCGGCGTCGAGCAACTGGGCGCGGTCGTGCGAGCGCAGTCGCAGCACCGAAAGCGGCCACTGCAACACGGTGCCGCTGACCTGGTCAAAGCCGGGCACGCTAAACTGCGAGACCTCGGCGGCATGCATCATGGGGAACTCGTGCGCGCCGCCCTGGAAGTGGTCGTGCGACAGAATCGAGCCGCCCACGATGGGCAGGTCGGCGTTAGAGCCAATAAAGTAGTGCGGGAACAGGTCCACAAAGTCGAGCAGGCAGGTCAGGCCCTTGCGGTCGACGTGCATCGGGCGATGCTTGGAGCTCATGGCAATGCAGTGCTCGTTAAAGTACGCGTACGGGCTGTACTGGAAGCCCCAGCGCTCGCCGTCGAGCTTAATGGGGATAACGCGCAGATTCTGGCGGGCGGGGTGAGCGCCGCCGTCGGCTGCAGCGGAGCGTCCAGGGTAGCCCTCGTTTTCGATGCAGAGCTGGCAGGCGGGATACTTCTCGCCCGTGTTTTTGGCGGCACCGGCCGCGGCAATATCGCGCGGGTCTTTCTCAGGCTTCGACAGGTTGATGGTGATCTCGAGGTCGCCCCAGTTGGTGGGGGTACTCCATTTGATGTTGCGCGCGATGGCGGCGCGGCGCACGTAGCCGGCGTCGCAGCACAGACCGTAGAACCAGTCGGTCGCGGCGCGGGGCTCGTTGACGCCCATGCGGCCGTTGAACTCCTCGTTTACAACCGAAGGTCTCGGCATGAGCACACCCATAATGCGCATGGCGATGCGGTCGCGGCCCGACGCCGTGTCCTCGGCGGCGCCGTTGGCAACGGCAGCCTCGGAAAGCGCGGCAAGTGTACCTTCAAGGTCAAAGTCGGGCAGGGTATCGGGGTGAACGAGCGAGAGTTTCTCGACCTGGAGCGCCCAGGCCATGTCGAGTGCGGGGCCAGTGGCGCCGATGCACTCCAGAATGGTGTTGTAGGCCCAGATGCGGTCGTCCTGTCCGATCATCGATCGGTGGATGGCATATTCGATGAGGCCCTGCGCGGCCTCGCGCACATCAGTCATTACAGCCATGCCGCGTAAGCCCCCTTGTCAGAAATTGCGTAGTGGCGGGCAGAGCCCTCGCCCAGCCAGCCGTTCATCTTGGCAATGAAGGTGTCGACCAGGTCGAGCGGCACGAAGGCCTGGATGGTGCCACCAAAGCCGCCACCGTGGATACGGACGGCGCCGCGGCCGTCGAGCACGTGCTCGGCCAGCGCCAGCGCATACATGGAGGGCTGCTCGGAGCCCAACTTGGCAACGACATTCTGCAGGTACATGGCAGAGCTGGCGCCGGACTCGCGCGTCAGGACCAGGAACTGGTCGATGTCGCCGGCGTTAAGAGCTGCCCAGCGCTTGTCGACCAGGCCGTTCTCGTACCAGTAGTGAACGGCGCGCAGACAAGCGCGGTCGCCCAGTTTGGCGCGCAGCTCGGGGAGTTTGGCGTCAAAGTCGGCAACGTCGACCTCGCACAGGCGTGTCTTGCCAAACTCGGCAGCAACGTCCTGCATCTCGCGCGGTACGGCGGCGTAGTCGTCGGTGGCTGCCACGTGGTCGGCACCCACCTTAACGAGCACGAGCGCATAGCCGTGATCCTCAAAGTTGAGCTCGAGCTTCTGAGTCTTGGGGCTTGCCTGATCCTCAAAATCCATGTAGGCGAGGCCGCCCAGGCACACGGCGGCCTGGTCCATCAAGCCGCAGGGCTTGCCGTAGTAGTTGTTCTCGGTGCGCTGGCTCATCTGCGCAAGCGCGACGGGCTCAATGGCGGGTGCGCCCCAGAGCGTCTCCATGGCGCGGCCGTATGCGGCCTCGACGGCAGCGGAGCTGGAAAGACCGCCGCCCGAGGGGACGGAGCAGGTGAAGGCAAAGTCGAAGCCGCGGGGCTCAACGCCCAGGGCAGCGACCTCGTGGGCCATGCCGCGGACGAGGCTCGCGGACGTGCCCTTCTCGGCCTCCTGAACATCCAGCGTGTCGAGCGTAATCTCAAAGGTGGGGTAGCCCTCGTCGGCAACGCGAACCTTGTTGGTGTCGGTCGCCACGGCGATGCCGTCGACGGCGACATCGAGCGAGCCGGCGATGACGTGGCCGCCCTCGTGGTCGGTATGGTTGCCGCTGATTTCGGAGCGGCCGGGCGCGTGCACATAGAGCACCTGTCGGTCGCCGATGGGGCCAAACTCCTCCTCAAACAGCTTGGTGAGCGTGGCGAGCGTCTTTTCGTCGGGGGTGGTCATGGGGGTCCTTTCCTTGGCGCGTACGGACGATTTTTTGCGTCGTTATGAGTACGTTAACAATTTGAAGCGGCATGAACTCAGCATCCACAATGCCGCACGTTAAGGGCTATGTTAACGTACTCATAACACAATACTTATCACTTTTTGAGAATCTGGTAATCGGTCGAAATTCGGCCGTGAACGGTAGTGCCGTATGGACTTATAGAGCAGAAAAGCTTCAGCTAGAAAAAGTAGAGTACGTTAACATGCATCCGACGATGGCGACCCTCCGCGCGGGCTCAATTCCTGCACGGGTCGGCATGCACGCTATTTTGATCTCGCAAGGGTGAAGGTGATCTTGTGGCAAGGCGCCCCTCCAACGATACAGGCTCGCGTCCGGTTTCCATGGCCGACGTCGCCCGCGCTGCTGGCGTTTCGCAGCAGACGGTCTCGCGCGTCGCCAACGGCCTGCCCAATGTGAACGAGCAGACGCGCCGGCGCGTGCAGGCCGCCATGCAGGAGCTCGGCTTTCGTCCGAGCTATGCCGGCCGTTCGTTGCGCGACGGTCGCTACCATTCGGTTGGCTTATGCGTCAACGATGTCACCAAGTTTGGGAACCTGACGATGATTGACGGCATCGCCAGCGCTGCTCGCGAGCATAATTGCGCCATCACGCTGGTCGAGATGTCCAAGACCGAGGAATTCTCACTTGCCGAGGCCACGCGTCGTATGGCCGCATTGCCGGTGGACGGTATCATCATCGGCATGAGCCGCATGGCGCCCGATTTTGAGACGTTTGATCCACTGCCGGGCATTGGCACGGTCATCGTTACCATGTACGCGCATCCGCGCGTGACCACGGTCGATTCCGACCATTACGGCTGCTCGCTCTTGCTTATGGATCACCTGTTTGAGCTGGGGCACGAGCAGATTCGCTATATTGGCGGCCCGTCGTTCTCGGTCGACGAGCAATTTCGTCGAGCCGGTTGGCAGGATGCGCTCGAGCGTAAACACATCGAGCCGGCAGAGCCGCTCGAGGGCGACTGGTCTGCCAACAGCGGCTACGAGGCCGGCAGGTACCTGGCCGAGCACGATCGCGCCATGACGGCGATTTATGCGGCAAACGACCAGATGGCAAATGGCGCGATTGCAGCGCTGCGCGATAGCGGCCTGCGCGTGCCCGAGGACGTGAGCGTGGTGGGTGTCGACGATTCGCTCGATGATTTTGTCGCGCATAACGAGCTCACGACCGTTCGATTCGATTTGCATCAGCGCGGACGCGAGGTATTCGAGCATGCGGTTCCCGAGGCGGGTACGGCGGGCAAAACCGTTGCCATTCGTATTCCCGGCCAGCTCATTATTCGACATAGCACGGCGATACCACGCTCATAGTTTGCGCAGGTAAACGGCGATTTATCGTATTTCAATAACAATCGGTAAGGATGCCGGCAGATAACAGTTGGAATGCTGCCGAGTGCTATGATAGACGGGTTATTTTGTCTATCTAGGAGGCTTTGCCTGATGGAGATCACCAAGGATATCCGCTACGTTGGCGTCGACGATCACGACATTGACCTGTTCGAGGGCCAGTACGACGTGTCCGAGAACGGTATGGCATACAACAGCTACGTTATCTTGGGCGACAAGATCGCCGTCGCCGATTCGGTTGACGCTGACTTTGTCGACGAGTGGCTCGGCA
>JAXIZX010000157.1:0-7894 GCA_036303765.1 Collinsella sp.
AGGCCAGGAAGATGCTCGAGTCCGGCCTCGAGCTTGCGGACAGGGTCGAGGCGGCATAGGATATCAACCGTATTCCAGATTCTAGGACGCCGGGCCGACTCGCTTCGGATGGGGCTCTACACCAACTTTCTCGACACTACCATGTTGGGGCGTGGCTTGTCTTGGGTGTATCGCCGAACATATATAAGTTGAAGGCCACGTTATGTGGCCTTCTTTGTTTGCGGAAAGTGTGTCCCGGAATTCTTGTCTGGAATGGGATGCAGTTTCCGCTTGGGACCCGATTGGGAAAGTGTGTCCCACTATTCAGCTGGATTCCGGGATGTATTTTCCGGTTGAGGCTCGTTGGGAAAGTGCGTCCCGGTCTGGGCGCTCAAACTGGGATGGATTTTCCGGATGAGGGCTTGACGGAAAATGTGTCCCGTTCCGGGCGCTAATTGTGGGATGCAGTTTCCGCTTGCGGAGTCTCCACTCAACAGAAAACCCGGGTGGCCTGTTTTTTGGCTACCCGGGTTTTTGGGTTGTCGATATGTTCGACTGGCTACTAGTGGGTCTTGCGGCGCTTGATCAGCATGATGAGGGCTATCACTACGAGCGTTGCTCCCGCTGCTGCTGCGGTGGCGACTAGGGCGAATGTTTGGTCGCCGGTGTTTGCGAGGTTCTTCGCTGTGGTCGTAGTCTTGACCTTGGTGTCGGTCTTAGCTCCGTTGTCGGACTTGGGCTTGTCCGGGTTCGTCGGGGTCTCAGGAGTCTCGGGGTCCTTTGAGCCTTCGGAATCGGTTGGGCCGGCGGTGTTTACCAGCGTATGGTCCAGGAACTTCTTGGCGCCCGCACTTGCCTGTGAGAACAGGCGGCGCGTGCGGATCGGGGTGGCGTTCACCGTTGTGGGCGCCGTCTCCTCGGCCTCGATATTCACGAGCGTCGTGCCGGTGTCGAGGCCCACGTCGTTGTATCCCACGTGGCAGTAATACTGCGCACCGTCATCGTCTGCGGTCAGGTCAATCTCGAGCTTTGAGGCCGTTCCAGCCGCGAGGTTGCCATCGGCACCCACGAGCTTAAACTCTGTCTCGCCGCGGCCCTTGCGGTACCACATATAGGTCGGTGCCAGCCCTGTTTCGCTATCGTCGGCACCGAGTTGCTTCACATGGCCAATCGCCGAGAGCGTCAGGTGGCTTCCCGCCGCGCGCTCAACCGAAGAGTCGTATCCAAGATCCGACCCCTCCGCAGCATCCGCCGCAGGTCCGCTCACGGTCATCGTCATGCCATCGGGCATGGTCTTGACCGTGATGATTGCCGAGCGAATACCTGTTTCGGTCGTGGATCCATTCTTAACGGCGGCGATGGCGAATCGATACTCCGTATTGGGCTGCAGCCCATCCCACTTGAGCGAGGTCTGCGTGTTGTCGGCAATCTTCCAGCTATTGACGACCGCATCCGCCGCATTGCTCTGCAGCATGCCCACGCCGTAGCTAAAGCCACTCTTGTTTGCGAGTACATCGTCCCAGCTAAACGTAACGCTGGTCGAATCGACGGCGTTTGCCGTAAAGCCCGTCACGGCCGGCGCGTCGGGCATCTCGACGTCCTTAACGTCATAGCCCACGATCCAGAACTGGTCGGTGTCCTTGGTGCCGAGCTTGTCGCCCGAGTCTGCCTCGAACTTGTCGACATCCACCGCGTTGACGCCCAGACGCCACACAAAACCGTACTTGCCCTGCGCGGCCTCGGGCAGGTTGTCGACGGTGCCGCCGTATTCGGTCGATTCACTCGAGGAGTTACCCGTAGTAAAGCCGGCGTTGGCACCAAAGCACAGGCCGCCAAACAACTCGTGCTTTGCGAGCTTCGCGCCCATGACAACGCTGCCGTTCAGCGTCAAGCCGAGCTCGAGCTCCTGCTCCTTGCCCTCCTCGACTTCGATGGTCTGCTCAATGCTCGCCCCCGACTGCGCGGCGGCGCCGTTAAACCCATCGTGCGTGTAGGCGCGCGTTACGCCAGGCTTGCCCAGGCCAAAGGAATCCCCAACGGGAGTCTCGCCGTTGAGCGTCGTTTGATAGGTTCCTGGTTCTCCCGACCGGTTGGTCAAAAAGTAGCTGAGCGGCGTCATATTGTGCTGTTTGGCAATGCGGTCATAGGCCTCGACATTAACGACCGAGGTCTGCGCGCCGAGCGACACGGGCGCCGCCATCACGCCCTTGCCACCAGTTTCCTCATTTTCGATCTCATACTCGTAATAGACCATCGGAATCGTGTAGAGCACGGCCTTGTCACCCTCGCCGGCATGCGACTCATAGCTTACGCTTGCGCTGACCGTGCGCTCGCTCCGGTAGTCATAGCATCCCTCGGCGGCAAAATCGACTGAAGCATTCATCGCGACCAGGGGCGGACCGGTCTGCACCTCGACGGCAACGCCCAACTCGGCGCCAATGGTATAGCCCTGGGATGTCCCCGTGCCCTTTTCCTCTCCGTATGACGTGCCGCCCAACACCAGATAGCCGTATGCCTGCTCCAGATCCTCAACATAGGGCGCATCCTGCAGCACGGCAAGCACGCGCGGGTTGGTATAGACCTTGTAGCGGTCCTTGTACGTGATCTTGACGCTGTCGTTGTCGACATCGGGCAGCGCGAGCGAGATAAATGTGCCGTAGGTAGTGCCGCGACGGTTGCTCTCGCTAATCACCTGCTCCTCGCCGCGGCGCACCTTTCCGTTCTCGTCGAGCGAAAAATGCGAGGCGGTCATCCAATAGTAGTCATCGTTCTTGCGCAGGTCCTCGTCGCGGTGCTTGCCCACCACGGCGATAAAGCTCTCGTTATAGCGGTCCGAACCCGAGACGCTGCCCGCCTTGACGTCGCTGATCCACACCTGCTCTATACCCTTGTGGTCATGCTTGTTGCTGCTGTTGTATTGCTGACCGCTCATGCTCATGGTTCCGACCATGGACCCCAAGCCCTGAGCCCCGCTCTGTGCCGTGTTGCAGGCAAAGTCGCGGAACACATCGCCGCCCATGAGCACCTCGTCGACCGCCAGCTGCTCGGACAGGCCGTCAAGGTTGGCAGTGGCAAGGGCAATAGGCGCCAAGGTGCACGGATAGCGCTTATCCTGAGCGCTATCCTTCCATGCGCTGTTGGGCACATGCATCAGCCCATAGGAGGCGAGGAGCCCGTCTCTGTATTCCTTGCAATCGGAAAGCTTGAACTCGCCAGACTCCGAGTCAAAATACGCGTAGCGGTACAGCGCGCCGTACAGCCCCTTGCTGCCGTCAGAAGCGCCGTAATCAAAAGCGCTGCGTTGCCAGTCATAGCCCGCAAGAATAAGGCCCGTGACGGTTTCACCCGTCTTCTTTCCTTCTTCATCGTAGGCGGCAAACGTGCCGAACGTCGCATTCGCAGCGACCATGGTCTTGCCGTTCGCGGAGAGGGAGATTGCGCCCGCGTCGCCCAGAGCATCGACATGGACGAGCGCACCCTTGGATGCATCCCACGAAAACAGCTCGCAATGCGTCGACTTATCAATATTCTTCTTGCCGTAGGGTGCCGAGACCACGATGGCGAGGTCATCGCAAAAATCGCGATCGAGGTCGCCGGCCGCTAGCGAAACGACAGGAGCTGACTGAAGCTGCGTCCAGGAGTCGTTCCCGCCCTTGTTGTGCGTGGTGTAGTCCGCGGCGTTACCGGCATCGATCTTGACGACGCTTTGCTTCCAGTTGCCGCCCTCCAAGTCATACATGTCGACTACAGCCTTGCGCACGCCGTTCTCGTCGACATAGCAGCCCGCGTAGACAAAAAGCTCGTCGACACCGTCGCCATCGACATCGCCCGCCTCGACATCAAAGACGGCGTCGTGCTCTTGCAGGTAACCGGCATCCAGGTACTTAAAACGGCCTTCGTACATCATACTAGTGTTGACCGTCACCGGCAGGTGTGTGTCGAGAGTGCGCGTACGCCCGTTGCTAAACGAGTAGAGGACCAGCTCAACCTTTCCGGCGTATGACTTGCCGTCAATCGTCGTGGAGGAACTGTCGCCGTAGGCACGGAGCTCGGCAACGCGGCTCTTTTTGCCCGTGCTGGCGTCGCTGCAGAACTCAACACTCGTGGCGTGAATGCCCGAGAAACCGTTGTTGTCGTTGGCGAGTACTGTTGAGGACTCATTGTTGCTTAGGTACGACCAGGTGCCGCCACCGTAGTCGCTATGCTTGTAGAGATCGCTGTTCGTATCGAAGTTGTTGACGTTTTGCCAGAACTTTGCGGCGCCCCACACACTTCCATAGCCATCGGTGAGTTTGCTGCTGCCGCCAATGTCACCGCGCTCGACGTTCTCGAGCTTGTCGCGCAGAGTGTAGCGATTGCCATGGCTACCGTTAGCTGCCATATAGACCTCGCTGCGCGTGGCAAACGTCGTGGGGGTATCAGTGGAATAGGGGCCAACGGTATCGGCCGGAATGTCCTCGCTCGTGCCCAGACCCAGGGCTTGATAATCCTGCTCGGTCATATCGGTGATTGCGGGCGCGTCTGCCGCCTGGCAACTTGGGGCGTGGCCGTGAAGCAGGCGACGCTCGTGGCGATCAACGCAGCAAGCGCCGCCGTCCCAACAAGCGGGATTTTCGACAGCCTACGGATACGGGGGTGTGGAACGTACATGAGGGACCTCGCTTTACTCGAGTGGAGTGGACTCATTTTTGCAAATGATACATCCGATGCCCGATATCACGTGTCTCATTTTCGCCAACGGCGTGTCTCATTTTTGAGAATCCGAGATGCCGCGGAAATCTTATCCCAGCTCAAAGGCCATTTCTGGGATGTATTTTCCGTCGAGTGCCTCATCGGGAAACTGCATCCCATTTCAAGCGTCGATTCTGGGACGCATTTTCCCCTTAGACCCTCAACCGGAAACCGCATCCCACTTTGAGCGCAAATTCCGGGACGCATTTTCCGCTTGAGCCTCATTGGGAAACGGCGTCCCACTTTGAGGGCTGATTGTGGGATGCATTTTCCGGTTTTGCTCTCATTGGGAAAATGCATCCCGTTTCTTGACCGAATAATGGGACGCAATTTCCCGTTGGAGCGCCTTTGGGAAAGTGTGTCCCACTTCGACCGCCCAGAGTGGGATGCACTTTCCGCAAAGCACCTCAACGGGAAACTACGTCCCATTCCAAAGGCAAATTCCGGGACGCATTTTTCGAAAGCCTGCCCATCCGGAAAGCCCGTCCCACTTTGGACGCATCCGGGCACGGAACCATCGACCTATCAGGCCTCCCATCAATAAAGAGGCGTCCTCCCGGACGGCGGGGCACGAAGTTCATCGCGAGTTCCGCACGCAAAGAAGGCCACTTAATGTGGCCTTCGTCTTGCGCAGGACTGTAGAGCAGGGAACTTCGTGCCCCGACGCCCGGGAGGACGTTTCATTTAGAAAGATGGACCGACCGCCGTCAGCGATGGGAGCTACTCCCCCAGCACGGCCTTTTTGGCGGCTGCGGCCATGTTGTCCAGATCTTCCTTGGTGGGATGGTCCTTTGCGGCAAACCAGTTGTCGAGCAGCATCTTATAGCGCGCGTTTTCGGGTTCTTGCTCGAGCATGGCCTCGTAGCGCTGCTTGACCGCGGGGCCCATCTTGCCCTGGCACATCGCCCAGCCCGCAAGCTCGGCATCCTCGGCCAAGTTAGACGATACGCGGTCGATAATCTGCTGGTAATAGCTCTGGTCGGCGCCAAAACCGCAGGTGCCAAACAGAAAGACGCGCTTGCCGTGCAAGGCGGAGAGCAACGCCGCGACCGAAGGCGTGCACGCGCCCTTGTCGCACCAAAAACCGACGAGCACCGTGTCGGCCGCGCAGGCGCCCTGCGCCTCGCGCGCAACCTGATTTGCATCCGCATCGTCGCTCAACGCCGCGGCATGGACAAACTCAACACCCGCAGCCTGCAGAGCGCGCTTGATCGCGCCCGAAACCATCCTGGTATTACCGCTCTTGCTGTTAACCACCAAAGAGCATGTCATAGTCACGTTGCCTCGTTTCCCCCAAAACTAAAGCCACTAATGCAATTTATTAGATGAATATCTTAGTACTAACGACGCAGATGTAAACCATCTGCCGCCAATCGGCAGCCCCTACTGGGCAAACTGGCTGCGGTAGAGCTCGGCATAGAAGCCGTCTGCCGCCAGCAGCTCGTCGTGCGTGCCGCGCTCGATAATCTCGCCGTCGCGCATCACCAGAATGCAGCCGGCGTTGCGGATGGTGCTCAGACGATGCGCCACCACAAAGCTCGTACGACCGGCCATGAGCTCGTCGAATGCCGCCTGCACCTGCAACTCGGTGCGGGTATCGATGCTCGAGGTCGCCTCGTCCAGCAGCAAGATAGCCGGGTCGGTGAGCATGACGCGTGCGATGCACAGCAGCTGCTTTTGGCCCTGGCTAAACGTACCGCCGTCCTCGCCGATGACCGTATCGTAGCCGCCTGGCAGCTGCACGATAAACTTGTGCGCATGCGCGCGCTTGGCCGCCTCGACAACCTGTTCGCGCGTGGCATCGGGACAACCGTAGGCGATGTTTTCCGCCACCGTGCCCTCGAACAGCCACGTATCCTGCAGCACCATGCCGAAGGCACGGCGCAGGCTTGCGCGCGTGTAGTCACGCGAAGACCGGCCATCGACCATGATGCGTCCGGCATCGATATCGTAAAAACGCAGCAGCAAATTGATGAGCGTCGTCTTGCCACAGCCCGTAGGACCGACCAGGGCAAAGCGCATGCCGGGCTTAGCCTCGATGCAGATATCCTGCAGCAGCTTGCGGTCGGGCACGTAGCTAAAGTCCACATGCTCAAAGGCGACCTCGCCCTGCGGGGCGGCAAGTTCCACGGCATCTGGCGCATCGGGCTCCTGCTCGCGTGCATCGAGCAGCGCAAACATGCGGCGCGCCGAGGCGTACGCGGTCTGGATCTGCGTAATGACGTTGGTGACCTCGTTGAACGGCTTGGTGTACTGGTTGGCATAGGACAGGAAAATCTGCACGCCGCCCACCGTAAGCGCCGCGGGCACGCCCGTGATCACGCCCACGCAGCCGATCACAGCGACCACGGCATAGATGATGTTATTGATAAAGCGCGTGCCGGGGTTGGAGAGCGAACCCATAAACTGCGCGCGCTCGCCCGCGGTGTAGAGCTCAGCGTTGAGGGCATCGAAGCGCTGCTGGGCGTTGGGACCATAGGCAAAGGCGTCGACAAGCTTTTGCTCGCCTACGTACTCCTCGATATGACCACCGAGCTGCCCTTGAATACGCTGCTGTGCCGTAAAGCTTTTGTTGGAAAGCTTGGCGATGGCGCCGGCTGCAAAAATGGAAAGCGGCGTGACGAGCACCACCACGAGCGTCATGGCCAGGTTGATGGAGAGCATAAACGCAAGCGTGCCCACGATGGTGATGACGCCGGTAAAGAGCTGCGTGAAGCCCTGCAGCAGACCGTCGCCCACCTGATCGACGTCGTTGACCACGCGGCTCATAAGGTCGCCGTGGGCATGGCTGTCGATAAAGCTGAGCGGCATGCGGCCGAGCTTGTCGCTCGCCTCCACACGCATGTCGCGCACCGTCTCGTAGGACAGGCGGTTAACGCAGTAGCCCTGCAGCCACTGGAAGGCCGCAGCACCTACCACGACGAGCGCGAGTTTGATAACGAGCGGCAGCAACGCGTCAAAGTCCACCTGCCCGGCGGCGACGATCAGGTCGATGCCCTCACCAATGAGAATCGGCGTGTAGAGCTGCAGAATCACGGAGATGGCGGCACTCACAAACGACGCAACAAACGAAATGCGATGCGGACGGACATAGCCCATCAGGCGGCGGGTCACCGCGCCCACGGGATAGCGCTCGGGGTCGCCGGGCTGGCGTGGACCGTCGCCCAGGTCGTTGAGGCTATCG
>JAXIZX010000158.1:0-5848 GCA_036303765.1 Collinsella sp.
CATCTGACCGGCACCGCAGGTGAACTCCAGCGGCTCGCCGCGATCGTAGGAGCTATCGAACTGCGTGCCGTCGTCGAGCGTGCCGCGATAATGGGTCTTGACCTTCTTGCCCTGGTTGGACATGGTAACCTCCGTGATAAGGGCGGCGCACAACGCGGGCCGCCATGAACATATGGCGCTAACTATACCCTAGTCATACAATTCAATGACAGTTTGCAAAGAAACGCTGCAACCGGAGGAACCATGGCATATCCCGTATTTGATCTACACTGCGACACCGCCGACCGCATCGGCTGGGCCACGCTCGATCTCGACCTGCGCTTTACCGCCGGCACCGACGGTTATTTCCCCGGCGACGAAACGCATCCGCAAGATTTCGACCTCATCGAGGGCAACGCCTGCGCCATCTCGCTCGCAAAGATCGGCAACACGCCGTGGGCACAGTGCTTCGCCACGTTTGTCCCCGACGAGATTCCCACCGCCCACGCCGCGCGCTTCCAGGCGCAGATCATGGCGCACATGAGCGGCCAGGCAATGCTCAACCACGACCGCATGGTCAACGTACGCAGCGCCGCTGACATTCGCCCTGCGCTCAAAGACGGCAAGGTCGCCTGCATCCACACCATCGAAAACGCCACGTTCTTTGCCGAGGACCCCGCGCTGATCGAGGTACTCAAGAGCCTGGGCGTACTCATGTCATCACTCAGCTGGAACGCGCAGGGACCGCTCGCGAGCGGGCACGATACCCACGCCGGCCTCACCGCCGCCGGCATCGAGGCACTTACGCAGATGGAGCACGCCGGCATGGTACTCGACGTCTCCCACCTCAACGATGAGTGCTTTGACGAGGTTGTCGCCCACGCCACGCGCCCCTTCGTCGCCAGCCACTCCAACTCCCGTGCGGTTTGCGGCGTCAAACGCAACCTTACCGACGACCAGTTCCGCACCATTCGCGACATGGGTGGCATCGTCGGCCTCAACTACTGCAGCGAGTTCCTATCCAACGACGTAACCGACAAGACCGCCGCAGACGTCACCTTCGACCAGCTAGCGGCACATATCGAGCACTGGCTCGACCTGGGCGGCGAGGACGTCATCGCGCTCGGCGGCGACTGGGACGGCGCCACGGTGCCTGCTTTCCTCTCCGATGCCAGCAAGATGCCCGAGTTCCAGAACATGCTTTCCAAGCATTTTGGCAAGACCGTGATGCAGAAGCTCTGCAGCGACAACGCGCTTGCCTTCTTTGAGCGTTATTAATTTCACATCCCTTGAGCGGGCCGGCATGGCGAACGGTCGACATGCCGGCCCGTCCCCAATCTGAAGGACCGCTTTTGACGCAGCAGTTTACGATTTCTGTATCCCGGCCGGATGGGACGCCCATCTCCGTCGTCGTTACCAAAAAGCGCGTCAAAAACTTCAACCTACGCGTCACATCAAGCGGTGAGGTCCACGCCAGCGCACCGCTCGGCGCCAGCCGCGAGCGCATCGAGGCATTTGTGAAGCGCAACAGCGCCTGGATTGTCAGCCGACTTGCCCAGCGCAAGCAACGTCAGGCGGCAGCGCGAGAGCCACTCAGTCCCTCGTCCATCATTGCACTTTGGGGCAAGCCCATCACGGTACAGGATGCGCTCGATCACAACTTTGCATCACCCGCACCGCGACCCAAGCAGGCTACCTTCGCAAGTTTTATGGGTACCGACGAAACGGACGAAGACCCACAGGCCAAGCGGCGCGCAATCCTCGACGGCCTAACGTCCGACGAGCTCCAAGCCCACATCAGCCAGCTTTATACGACCGAGGTCACCGCAGCGCTACGCGACATCGTGCACGCGTACGAAATCGCAATGGGCGTCACCGTGGCCCGCGTTTCCGTGCGCAGCATGAAAACGCGTTGGGGCTCATGCACGCCCAAGACCGGAGCCATTCGCATCGCACGCGAGCTCGCCGCCTATCCCATCGAGTGTCTCGACATGGTTGTCGCCCACGAGCTCGTCCACTTGCTCGAGCCAAGCCACAATCAGCGGTTTCACGCCCTGCTCGACACGTACTGCCCCAACAATAGAGCTCTGTCGCAGCGGCTCAAGCAGCCACCCATAGAGACGTATTAGAACCGGTTAGCGCACGCGCTCGATCTCGACACCGCAACTTGCCAGGGGCAGGCCAACAGGAGCCCACGGCTTATCGAGCTTTATGCGCACACCAAGCAGCGAGGGATAGCGGCGCAGCAGCATCTGGGCTGTCCCCTCGGCTGCCGCCTCGATGAGTTTAAACGTATGCTCGCGCAGATAGCCATCGACATCGTGGCACACCGAGCCATAGTCAATCGAGGCGTCCAGGTTATCGTGCTCCCCCGCCGCGCGCAGGTCGGCATAGAGCACCAGAGAAACGATGAACTTCTGACCCAGCGCGTTCTCCTCGGGATACACGCCATGGTTGGCAAAAACCTCAAGGCCGTCAATGACAATACGATCGGCATGGCGCAAATCGTCATAGCTCACGTGAGGCACCGCCGTCGCAGTAGAAATTTCACCCCTACCACGACGGGCGAGCTCAGCACCCTCAGTCTTGGTTGCATTCTCGGGCAGTTTCTTGTTACTCATCGCGATCGTCTCCTTCGTTTAGAACCCCGACCGCGCAAACTAACTACACGCGAATCGACAGGTTCTTTTTATCATCGCTCCAGTTGCAAGCATTGCGCGCGGGACATGCAAAGCAGGCGCGCGACGCTTTGTCGGCTGCATAGAGCAGACGCTCAAGCGGTTGGCTGTTCACGCGCAGCTTTCGATGGCCCAGAATGGCCGTCTTAATGGCTGCGGCATCGGCCGGCTCAAACGCCACGCCATCGGGCATGCCGGCGAGTATTGCATCAGCGACGCGCTCGCTTGCAACATCATGGGATATACCCGATTCATACTGTTCATCTTTGCCGATATCGTGAAGAAGTGCCGTAGCGTAGATGACCTCGCGGTCAAATTCGAGTTCTTCCTCGAGATTCTTGATCCACATAATGCGAGCGACATCGAGCAGATGGTCAATACCGTGACGGCAGAAGATGCGACCCGATTCCAACTGTGCAATGTTGCCCAGGTGCCGCCGGAACAGACCGTTGGCACAGATGTAATCAATGCGAGGCATGGCACCAAAAGGCGCCAGACCCGAAGCCATAAAACCGCGACGCGGCGTTCCCTCGTCAGTATTCGATGTAAAGTCGTTGACGACTCTCATAGTTAGCGTCCCAGCATCCTAAAGAAACGCTCTTCGAGCGCGGGGTCGGTCTCAAAGACGCCGCGGCGAGCGAGCGTCACGGTCTTGGTGCCGGGCTTTTGCACGCCGCGCATGGTCATGCACATATGCTCAGCTTCCATGAGCACAATCGCTCCCTGGGGAGCGAGATAATCCATGAGGGCGTCGGCAACCTGCGCACACAGCTGCTCCTGCAGCTGCAGACGGCGGGCATAAACCTCAACCGTGCGAGCAAGCTTAGAGAGCCCTGCGACACGGCCGTTGGGGATATAGCCAATGGTAGCCTTGCCGTAAAACGGCAGCAGATGATGTTCGCACAGCGAGTAGAACGTGATGTCGCGCTCGATAACCAAATCGTTCGAAGCGACGGCAAAGGTTTTGGACAGGTGCTCCTCGGCACTCTGGTCCATACCGCCGGCAATCTCGCCATACATACGGGCGACGCGTCCCGGAGTCTCCAGCAGGCCCTCACGAGTTGGGTCCTCGCCTATACCTTCAAGCAGCAGCTTAATGGCAGTCTCGACTTTTTCCTGATCGACCATCTGGGCCTCACTTTTTTCGATTTCGCGTTCGCGCTATGGTACCACGCCCTCCGGCATCGGCCACAAGCTACATTGTATGGGTCGAATAGACCGGATCATCCCGCCAAAGCTCCACGGCGTCGCAAAGCGCAACATTCTCACGCTCGGCACGGGCACGCGTGGCGTTCATATCTATCACGCGCTGGTTACTCGAGCCCCTAAAGCGCAACGAGATATCGTACAGATCCTGAACGAACGGACCGTCCACCAACATATCGAGGCAGGCGAGAATGCGGTCCGTCACCTCGGTATGGTGACGACCGCCCGGCATAAGTTCCTCGAGCACGTCGCCGGTAAAGCACCAAATGGTCTTCCCCGACTCCACAGGATAAGTCGCACGCACACGTTCAATAAAGTCAACGAGCCCCACCTGGTTCTCGGGTTCCATGGGCTCGCCACCCAGAATCGTCAGACCATCGATAAAGGGATGGTCGAGGCTCTCGATAATCTTGTCCTCGACGGCGCGATCAAAGGGCTCGCCCGCAGCAAAGTCCCACGCGACAGAGTTAAAGCAGTTCTTGCACCCACGACGGCACCCACTCACAAACAGAGAAGTACGAACGCCTTCCCCATCAGCAATGTCGAAATACTTAATGTTCGCGTAGTTCATAAGTAACCTTCCTGGGGGTCTGGAGTATATCATTCCGTCCTCAAACATTCTCGGCCTTTGGCCTGCGAAACTGCGGGCGGAACGATATACTCCAGACCCCTCGCGAGCAACACTCAATGAACGAAGCGAACATCGAGTATAGGGTTCGAGGTCTAATAAATACTGAGCTGCAGCTCAACCGACTTCGCAAGCAAAGCGTTGTTGCAAGTCAACTCATTTCCGCTAAGAACTTCGAGGAGTGAGCAGGCCTCATGCTGCATCTCAGCTACGTCAACTTGGCTGAGCCGGGAGGGCCGCTTGGGCTTTTGCTCGATATGAGTTCCGCACGCAAAGAAGGCCACTTAATGTGGCCTTCGTCTTGCGCAGGACTGTCCGAAATAGCGAGCAAATGCCCAAGCGGCCCTCCCGGCTCAGCCCCGGAGCGGTATTAGAGATGCAGCACGCGGTCGCGGATCTCCTCGGTTCGGCCCTGGTTCCAGAACTGGGTACCGATGTAACCGCACGTGCGACGGGCGACATTCATCTTCTCCTGGTCACGATTGCCGCAATTGGGGCACTCCCACACCAGCTTGCCATCGTCCTCGACAATCTTGATCTCGCCGTCGTAGCCGCACACCTGGCAATAATCGCTCTTGGTGTTGAGCTCGGCGTACATGATGTTGTCGTAGATGTACTGCATCACGCGAATGACAGCCTTGAGGTTGTCCTGCATGTTGGGAACCTCGACGTAGGAGATGGCACCGCCCGGCGAAAGCTGCTGGAACATACCCTCGAACTTGAGCTTGTCGAATGCGTCGATCTCCTCGGACACGTGGACGTGGTAGCTGTTGGTGATGTAGCCCTTGTCCGTCACGCCCGGGATGATGCCAAAACGACGCTGCAGGCACTTGGCGAACTTGTAGGTCGTCGACTCAAGCGGGGTACCGTACAGCGAGAAGTCAATATCGCTTTCGGCCTTCCACTCGGCGCACTTGTCGTTCATGCGCTGCATGACGGCCATGGCAAACGGCGTGCCCTCCTTCTCGGTGTGGCTGTGGCCCGTCATGTACTTGACGCACTCATACAGGCCGGCATAGCCCAGGCTGATGGTGGAGTATCCGCCCACGAGCAGCTTATCGATTGTCTCGCCCTTCTTCAGACGAGCGAGGGCGCCGTACTGCCACAGAATCGGTGCGGCGTCAGAAAGCGTACCCATCAGGCGCTCATGACGGCACAGCAGGGCACGGTGGCACAGCTCAAGGCGCTCATCGAAGATCTTCCAGAACTTGTCCATATCCTGATGCGAGCTCAGTGCGACATCAGGCAGGTTGATGGTCACGACGCCCTGGTTAAAGCGACCATAGTACTTGGGCTTGTTCGGGTCGTAGTTCAGCGCGTTGGCAACGTTGTTAAAACCGTTGCCCGAGCGGTCGGG
>JAXIZX010000159.1:0-3886 GCA_036303765.1 Collinsella sp.
CAGCGGCGGTCGCATCACGTTGTTGGGCGTCGACGTGCCCAAGAAGGTGGCCTTTGAGCTTAAGACCCGCTATGGCGCGGTGAACTTTCCCAAGAGCCGCAAACTGTCGGTGCCCTACAAGGCGGGCGCCGGTGCGGGCAGCGGCCTGGGTCGTGGCCTCGACGCCAACGACGGCACCGGTCCCGTGGCCGCGGCACTCATGCTGCTGCAGCAGCTGGGTGCGTCCGACGATGATTAACGGGTCGACGCTGCAAACACCCCATTTGGGCATTCTGGCTCCATCGAAAGGAAAGCATGTTCGGATACATCTATAAGAAAGATGTCGCCATTATCGCGGTTGTCCTGTGCCTTTGTCTGGGCGTGGGCAGTTTCTTCGATTATCAGATCTCGAGCGCGCTGTTCAATATCGGCAGCATGTACGGTCGCTTTATCGAGGCCGCCGGCGAGCTGCCGTTCGAGCTGACGGCGAGCGTCGCGGGCGTTATGCTCGTACGCGCGGTGCGTCCCGACTCCAGGGGGAGCAAATGGCTCGCCGTGCTCGGCATTCTCGTCAACGTTGGCCTGGCCGGCTACGAGATCGTTTCGTCCCTGCGGGTTGGCGGCAAACTCATCGCGGTTCAGTTGGTACTGACGTTTGCGCTGGTGATCGCCGCCAACCTTATCGTCTATCGCCTCACGCGCGCGACTGAGCCCGACGAGCTTACGCGCTGGGCGTTGATGGTGCTTGCCGTGTGGGTCGCTCAGGCCATTATCCTCAACGTGATCGTCAAGCCGCTGTGGTCGCGTCCGCGCATGCGCGTGATCGAGGTCACACCGGGGCTCAATTTTCAGCCGTGGTGGGTGATCGGCAACCCCGACAAGTGGAGTTATATTGCGGCCGGCGTAATCAAGGACGGCTTTAAGTCGTTCGCGAGCGGACACACGGCGCACGCGGCGATCGGTCTTATGCTCGCCGGACTTCCCGCGGTGGCCTTTAAGGAAAAGCCCTCGCGCCGGCGGGTGGTCTTTTGGACGGCGGCTGTGGTCGCGGCGCTCGTCGCCTTTGGCCGTATCGTGATCGGGGCGCACTTTTTGAGTGACGTGAGCTGCGGCTTTGCCCTGGTGCTGGCGCTTGAGTGCCTTGCCGCGCACATTGCCTATCCGCACGGCGTACAATAGCCCCGTTTGAATCATCTGGCCGATACCCGGTAAGAGAGGATTGCCATGCTCGCGTTCAACAACGATTATTCCCACGGCGCACACCCGGCGGTGCTGCAGGCGCTCGTCGATACCAACATGGAGCCGCAGCCCGGCTACGGTACCGATGCGCATACCGAGTGCGCCAAGCAACTTATCCGCGAGGCCTGCCAGGCCCCCGATGCCGACGTGTTTTTTCTGGTGGGCGGCACGCAGGCCAACGCGACGGTGATTGATATGCTGCTCGCGCCCTACCAGGGCGTTGTTGCCGCCGAGACCGGTCATGTTGCCTGCCACGAGGCGGGCGCCATCGAGTTTGGCGGCCACAAGGTGCTCACCATCCCCGGCTACGAGGGCAAGATGCACGCCGAGGATCTCGAGAACTATATCCAGGTGTTCTACGAAAACGAGAGCTACGAGCACACGGTGTTCCCGGGCGCCGTGTACGTGAGCCTATCGACTGAGTACGGCACGCTGTACTCCAAGGCCGAGCTCGCGGCGATTCACGCGGTGTGCCAGAAGCGCGAGATTCCGCTGTTTGTGGATGGCGCCCGCCTGGCCTATGCGCTGGCGGCCGATGAGTGCGACATTACCCTGCCCGAGCTGGCGCAGCTGTGCGACGTGTTCTACATCGGCGGCACCAAGTGCGGCGCGCTCTGCGGCGAGGCTGTGGTGTTCTGCGGCATGCGCGCCCCGGCGCATCCCATTCCGCGTATTAAGCAGCACGGCGCGCTGTTGGCCAAGGGCCGCCTGACGGGCGTGCAGTTTGAGGCGCTCTTTACCGACGGCCTGTATTTTGAGATTGGCCGTCAGGCGATCGAAACCGCGCAGGCGCTTCGTCGCGTGCTGCACGAGCACGGCTACCGGTTCTTCTTGGAGACGCCGACTAACCAGCAGTTCGTGATTCTGCCCAACAAGGACATGGCGCGCATTCGCGAGCATGCGGCGATCGAGTACTGGGAAAAGTACGACGAGACCCACACGGTGGTGCGCTTTTGCACCAGCTGGGCCACGACGCAGGAGGATATCGACGCGTTGGCGGCTGTCCTGTAGCCTGATGTAATGACGAGGGGCCGCCTTGCGCTAGGTTTGGCGCAAGGCGGCCTTTGTTTTTGAGGGAGAAGGGTTGTATGACCGAGATGTCCGAGCCGACGATTCGCCTGGCGACGCCCGATGATGCGCCGGCGTTGCTTGCCATCTATGAGCCGTATGTGCGCCAGACGGCGATAACCTGCGAATACGCGGTGCCGAGCGTTGAGGAGTTCGCCGGGCGTATTGAGCGTACGCTCAAGCGCTATCCGTATCTGGTGATGGAGTTGGACGGGCGTCCGGTAGGCTATGCCTACGTGAGTCCGCTTAACAGCCGCGAGGCATACGACTGGTCGGTCGAGACGTCGATCTACCTGGCACGCGATGTGCGCCATGGCGGGCTGGGCCGCAAACTGCATGACGCGCTCAAGCAGTGCCTGATCGCGATGGGCATCACCAACATGTGTGCCCTCATCGCCGTGCCGCACGACAAGGACGACGAGTACCTGACGCACAACAGCCAGGACTTCCATGCCCATATGGGATATCGCCTGGTGGGTGCCTTCGACCGCTGTGCCCAAAAGTTCGGCCGCTGGTACGACATGTGCTGGATGGAGCTGGTCCTGGCCGAGCGCACACCCAACCAACCCAAGCCAACCTGGTTTCCCGACCTCCCCAAACCTACCATTTAGGGACAGGTTTATTTTGGCAGGTTAGCCGATGGGCTCGGTGTATTTGGCGCGGTCGGTGCGTTGGATGCGCTTGGAGACGTGGAGCGGGCGACCGTCGGTGTCGTAGACGTAGTCGGTGATTAGGATCAACGCCTGCCCGCGCTCGACGTTGAGCAAAAACGCCTCGTTTTGCGAGGCGTAGCACACCTCAAAGGTCTTATGCCCCTGTGCCGGCGCGCGATGGAACTCCTGTCGCAGCGTGGCGTAGAGCGAACCGTTAATATCGCGATCGATGAGCGTCTCGAAGCTTGGCGGCAGGTAGGTGGTCTCCAGGCACAGCGGCGCGTCGTCCAGGTAGCGCAGGCGGACAAGTTTGACGAGCTTGCTGCCCACGGCGGCGTCAAAGAACTTAGCTATGCTGCCGGCCGCCTTGGCAAAGCCCGAGTCCACGGTGCGCGTGGTGGGCTTCATGCCCTGGCCTTCGACCTGCTTGGTATAGCTCGAAAACACCAGGTTGTTCTCGTGGAGCGCGGGCGTGTCGGCCACAAAGGCGCCACGCCCGCGCTCGGTGCGCACCAGGCCCTCATCAACGAGCACCTTAAGGGCGTGGCGCACGGTGCTGCGCGACAGCCCCGATTCGTCCATGAGCTCCATCTCGGACGGCAGCTTGTCTCCGCGTGCGTAGATGCCGGCGGCGATGCGGTCGCGCAGCATGCCCGCCAAGCGCTCGTATTGGGCCAGTTTCTTTTTAGACGAAGCGTTCATGCGATCAACCTGTATCTAACTTGTATACTTACCGAACAAAGCATGTATCCAACATGACAACAAAACCGCTGGTAATGGATTGCCGAAAACCTTACCAACAAAAAATCTAAGACAAATATAGCATACAACTAGTCGACATAACCAAAACATGTATGTAACTTGTATGCCATCGAGAGCATCAAACGAGAAGAAAGGCTGATGCACGATGACTACTCAGGAACAGGTTAAGGATGTCGTCTCCCAGG
>JAXIZX010000160.1:0-6222 GCA_036303765.1 Collinsella sp.
AATCGCCTTGGCACCGATACCATCGATGCGCAGCAGATCCTCCTCGGACTTGCCGACCAGGTCGCCGACCGTCTCGATGCCGACCTCGCTGAACTTGTTGGTCCAGCGCTGCGACACGCCCAGGTCGTCGAACAGGTACAGACGAGCCTTCTCGGCGGAGATGGTGTGGCCGTTGCGGGTGAACGAACCGTCAGCACCACCGAACTCGTCGTAGCCGGCCCAGTCGAGCTGCTGCGGAAGCTGCTCGTCCAGGTCCTTGAGCTCCACAGGAGCCCACTCGGGCAGCGACTTGGCGTTGGGCGAAGCCGGACCGTCGATGTCCACGTAGCCGTCGGCCGTGCGATACGTCAGCTTGGCGTTGGCGTACGGCTTGAGGCCGGTACCAGCCGGGATCTTCTTACCGACGATGACGTTGGACTTAAGATCGAGCAGGTGGTCGACCTTGCCCTCGATGGCAGCCTCGGTAAGGACGCCGGCGGTACGGATGAACGAAGCGCTCGACAGCCAGGAGTCGATGTTGGACGCGACCTTGAGCGTACCCAGGATGACGGGCTCGGCCACAGGAGCCTGACCGCCCAGACGGGCAACGCGCTCGACCTCGTCGGCGAACTCGTAGCGGTCGACGTACTGACCAAGCAGGTACTTGGAGTCGCCGGGGTTGGTGATCTGAACGCGACGCAGCATCTGACGTGCGAGCACCTCGATGTGCTTGTCGTTCAGGTCGACGCCCTGGCTGGTGTAGACGTCCTTGACGCTCTCGACGAAGGTGTGCATCGTCGACTCGATGTCGGTCAGCTTGCGCAGGTTGCGGAAGTTGACGAAGCCCTTGGTGATCTGATCGCCGGCGCGAACCTCGCAGCCGTCCTCGATCTCGGGCATAAAGCGCACCGAAGCGGGGACGCGACGCTCGTCGAGGACACGGGTGTGATCCTCGGAGTCGGTGAGCGTCAGCACGTACTCGGACTTCTCGGGCTTAATCGAGAGGTGGCCGGAGTACGGAGCCAGCTCGGCCTCGCGACCCAGAATCTTCTCGTTGACGTTGCCGACGATATCGAACATACGGCTGACCGTAGGCAGACCCTGCGTAATATCGTCGACGCCAGCGACGCCGCCGGAGTGAATGGTACGCATCGTAAGTTGCGTACCGGGCTCGCCGATGGACTGGGCGGCAATAATGCCGACCGCGGTACCGATGGCGACCGGACGACGGGTGGAAAGATCCCAGCCGTAGCACTTCTGGCACACGCCGTACTTGGAGCGGCAGGTGAGCAGCGCGCGAAGCTTGACCTTCTTAAGGCCCGCATCGACCATCTTCTGGATGTCGGCGACCTTCTCGATGTAGCCGTCCTGTTCAAAGAGCACGGTGCCATCGGGAGCCACGACGTCCTCGATGAAGCAACGGCCGACGAGGTCGGTGTTGAGGTCGGTGGTGCCGGGGATGATGAGGTTGTAGGTGACGCCCTCGTGCGTACCGCAGTCCTCCTCGCGGACGATGACATCCTGGGCCACGTCGACCAGACGACGGGTCAGGTAACCAGAGTCCGAGGTGTGGGATGCGGTATCGACCAGGCCCTTACGGGCGCCGTAGGTCGAAATGAAGTACTCGAGCGGCAGCAGGCCCTCGCGGAAGTTCGCCTTAATGGGAAGGTCGATCGTCTCACCGGACATGTCTGCCATCAGGCCACGCATGCCGCCGAGCTGACGCAGCTGGGTCTTAGAACCACGGGCGCCGGAGTCGGCCATCATGTAGAGCGGGTTCTCCTCGTCGAACAAGTCGAGCATGAGCGCTGCGACCTTGTCGGTACAAGCGGTCCACTCGTTAACGACTTCGATGTGGCGCTCCGTCTCGTTGATGAAGCCCTCCTCGAAGTACTCGTTGATCTGGTCGACGTTGGCCTGGGCGCGGTCGAGCAGCTCCTGCTTCTCGGCAGGGATGAGAGCATCCCACACCGAGATGGTAAGGCCGGCGCGGGTAGCGTAGTGGAAGCCGGAGTACTTGATGGCGTCGAGGATCGGGCCGACCTTGGCCTCGGGGTAACGATCGCAGCAGTCGGCAACCAGCTTGGCCACATCGCCCTTGACCATCTTGTAGTTCATGAACTCGTAGTCTTCGGGCAGGCACTGGCGGTTGAAGATGATGCGGCCGATAGAGGTCTCGAAGCGCGCGGTCTTGTTGCCGGTGACGTCGTAGTCGACGAACTCGTTCTTACCGTTCTTGACGCGGAAGATACGGGTGCCGTCCTCATTGATGACATTGGCGTTCTCGGCAGACACGCGGACCTGGATCTTGGCCTGCATGTCGACCTCGGAGCGGCAGTCATAGGCGTGCAGCGCGTCGTCGAAGCTCGAGAACACGTGGTTCTCGCCCGGCAGACCCTCGCGAACCTGGGTCAGGTAGTACACACCGATGATCATGTCCTGCGAGGGGATGTTAACCGGCTTGCCGGATGCCGGCGAGCGCAGGTTGTTCGCAGAGAGCATGAGCACGCGAGCCTCGGCCTGAGCCTGGCTGGACAGCGGCACGTGGACAGACATCTGGTCGCCGTCGAAGTCGGCGTTGAAGGGCGAGCAGACCAGCGGGTGCAGGTGGATAGCCTTGCCCTCGACCAGCACCGGCTCAAAGGCCTGGATGGACAGACGGTGCAGGGTCGGTGCACGGTTGAGCAGCACGACGCGGCCGTCGATGACCTCTTCGAGGATATCCCACACAAAGGTGGCACCGCGGTCGATAGCGCGCTTGGCGCCCTTGATGTTCTCGACCTTACCGAGCTCGACCAGGCGCTTCATGACGAAGGGCTTGAAGAGCTCCAGTGCCATGGTCTTGGGCAGACCACACTGGTGCAACAGCAGCTTGGGGTCGGTAACGATTACCGAACGGCCGGAGTAGTCGACACGCTTGCCCAGCAGGTTCTGACGGAAACGACCCTGCTTGCCCTTGAGGGCCTCGGCGAGCGACTTGAGCGGGCGACCGCCACGGCCAGAGACCGGGCGACCACGACGGCCGTTGTCGAACAGGGCGTCCACGGACTCCTGGAGCATGCGCTTCTCGTTGTTCACGATGATCGCAGGAGCGTCCAGGTCGAGCAGGCGCTTGAGTCGGTTGTTACGGTTGATCACGCGACGGTACAGGTCGTTGAGGTCGGACGCGGCGAAGCGGCCGCCGTCGAGCTGGACCATCGGGCGCAGATCGGGCGGAATGACCGGGATGACGTCCAGGATCATGTTCGCGGGGCTGTTGCCGCCCTTCAGGAAGGCGTCAACGACCTCGAGGCGCTTGACGGCCTTCTCGCGCTTCTGCTTCTGGGAGTCCTCGTCGGCGATGATGGCCTTGAGCTTCTCGGCCTCGGAGGGGAGGTCGATGGCAGCGAGCAGGTCGCGGACGGCCTCGGCACCCATACCACCCTTGAAGTACATGGAGTAGTAACGGGTCATCTCGCGGAACAGCGGCTCATCGGAGATGAGGTCGCGCTCGGTGAGCTTCATGAAGGCGTTGAAGGCGTCCGTGCGGAGCTGCTTCTCGTCCTTGCACTCTTCCTCGATGTCGACGATGCCAGAGGCGATCTCCTCGGGGGTCAGCGGCTCCTCGTCGGAGAACTCGTCAAAGTTCTCGGGGTTGCCCTGCTCCTTGAGGGACTCAATCTGGCGGGCGCACTCGGCATCGATCTCTTCCAGATCGGCGGCGAGCTCCTCGCGCAGGTCGTCGGCGTCGGCCTCGCGAGCCTCGTAGTCGACCTCGGTGATGATGTAGCTGGCAAAGTACAGAACCTTCTCGAGGTCCTTGGACTTGATGTCGAGCATACGGCTCATCGGGAAGCTCGTGGGGCTCTTGAAATACCAGATGTGGGACACGGGAGCGGCGAGCTCGATGTGGCCCATGCGGTCGCGACGCACCTTGGCCGAGGTGACCTCGACGCCGCAGCGCTCGCAGACGATGCCCTTAAAGCGGATGCCCTTGTACTTGCCGCAGGAGCACTCCCAGTCCTTGGCGGGACCGAAGATCTTCTCGCAGAACAGGCCGTCCTTCTCGGGCTTGAGGGTACGGTAATTGATGGTCTCCGGCTTCTTAACCTCACCGTGCGACCAGGAACGGATCTGGTCGGCGGAGGCAAGGGAGATCTTTACCGAGTCAAAATCAGTAGCTTCGAAATCTGCCACAGTCAACTACTCCTTATCAGTGGTCGTGGCGGCGACAGCCTCGGGCGCCTCGTCGGTCTCGGCATCCTCGGCCTCGACGTCGGCGTCAACGCCGGCGAGCGCAGCCAGGTCGTCGAGAGCAGAGGTCTCCTCGGCGGTCACAGGGGCGGAGGCGTCCTCGTCGGCATCGTGCATGGGCTCGATGTCCAGTGCGAGCGAACGAATCTCCTTGACGAGAACCTTGAAGGACTCGGGGATACCCGGGACAGGAACGTTCTCGCCCTTGACGATGGACTCGTAGGTCTTGACGCGGCCCACGGTATCGTCGGACTTGACGGTCAGGATCTCCTGCAGGACGTTGGAAGCACCGTAAGCGTACAGTGCCCAAACTTCCATCTCGCCGAAACGCTGGCCGCCGAACTGAGCCTTGCCGCCCAGCGGCTGCTGGGTAACCAGGCTGTAAGGGCCGGTCGAACGGGCGTGGATCTTGTCGTCAACCATGTGGCCGAGCTTGAGGATGTAGGACGTACCCACGGTAATGGGCTCGCGGAACTCCTCGCCGGTGCGGCCATCGAACAGACGGGTCTTGCCGCGCTCGTCAAGCTGGGTGACGAACTCGGGGCGCATGTGATCGCCAAAGGCAGCGGTGGCCTTGTTGAGCATGTTCTTGTTGGCACGACGAATGACCTCGGCGATCTCGTCCTCCTTGGCACCGTCGAAGACAGGCGTGGCGGTGAAGAACGGACCGGGGACGTACTTGTCGGAGTCGGCCTGCTCGGTATCCCAACCGCAGGCAGCAGCCCAGCCAAGGTGGCACTCGAGCAGCTGGCCGACGTTCATACGCGAAGGAACGCCCAGCGGGTTGAGGATAACGTCGATCGGGGTACCGTCAGCCATGTAGGGCATGTCCTCGACCGGCAGAACGTTGCAGATAACACCCTTGTTGCCGTGGCGACCGGCAATCTTATCGCCCTGCTGGATCTTACGACGCTGGGCGACGTAGACGCGCACCTGCTCGTTGACGCCGGGGGCCAGGTCGTCGCCGTTCTCGCGGCTAAAGCGGACGACGTCAATGACGCGGCCGTAAGCGCCGTGAGGCATCTTAAGGGAAGTGTCGCGAACGTCGTGAGCCTTGGCACCGAAGATGGCGCGCAGCAGGCGCTCCTCGGCAGTCAGAGCGCTCTCGCCCTTAGGCGTGACCTTGCCGACCAGGATGTCGCCAGGGCCGACCTCGGCGCCGATACGGATGATGCCGTCCTCGTCGAGGTTGGCAAGCATGTCCTCGGAGAGGTTCGGGATCTCGCGGGTGATCTCCTCGGGGCCGAGCTTGGTGTCGCGGGCGTCGATCTCGTGACGGGTGATATTGATGGTCGTCAGCAGGTCCTCGGCCACCAGGCGCTCGGACACGACGATACCGTCCTCGTAGTTGAAGCCTTCCCACGGCATGTATGCCACGGTGAGGTTCTGGCCCAGTGCGAGCTCGCCATGATCGGTCGAAGGACCGTCGGCCAGAGGCTCGCCCTGCTCAACGGTGTCACCGACGCGAACGAGCGGACGGTGATTGATGCAGGTGGACTGGTTGGAGCGCTGGTACTTGGCCAGGTGATACTCGTCCATGCCACCAGCATGCTTGACGATAATCTTGGAAGCATCGGCAAAGATAACCTCGCCGGCGTTCTTGGCCAGGGTGACCTCACCAGAGTCCAGGGCGGCGCGACGCTCCATGCCGGTACCGACATAGGGAGCGGCGGGGTGAACCAGCGGCACGGCCTGACGCTGCATGTTGGCGCCCATGAGCGTACGCTTGGCGTCGTCGTGCTCGAGGAACGGAATCAGCGTGGCTGCGACGGAGAGCATCTGACGCGGCGAGACGTCCATGTAGTCGACGTCCTCGACAGGCACGTCGGCGGGAGCGCCGAAGGAGCCGTCGAAGTCGCGGGTACGGGCGATCACGGTGTGCGGACGGACGATCTTGCCCTCGGCATCGGTCGTGATGAACTCGTTGGTCTTGGGATCGAGCGGCGTGTTGGCCGGCGCGATGACGTGCTTCTCTTCCTCGTCAGCGGTCATCCAGTCGATCTGGTCGGT
>JAXIZX010000161.1:0-3760 GCA_036303765.1 Collinsella sp.
CATGCCGACCGCCCCGACCGAGCCTGCTGACGGCAACGAGGAGACCGCGAGCAAGGACGACGCCGATTACATCATCAACCTTGCCGGTGACGAGTGGGATAGCGAGAAGGGCACCTGGAAGGATGCCGACAGCACCTATGCCAAGGCCTTCGCTGACGATGCCTTTACGGCCGATAGCGCTACCTATAAGCAAGCCATGACCGCCTATTACACCGCCTACCAGCAGTATTCCTCGCAGGCTTCGAGCGCCAGCTCCAAGTGGACCGAGTATGCGAACGGCCTCTACGCCAAGGCCAACATCAGCATCTACGGCCTGTTTGCGTAAGGTTTGCCTGCACTACTGCGCGCTAACCGATCTACCTGATTGAGCCCGCTAGAACGGACAACGTTCTAGCGGGCTTTTTGTTGCCGAAATCAATAGGATAGGCCTCGCGCCCGCACAAGCGCTCCATCGGGTTCCCCTAATTCATCTGGGAAAACAACTGCAAACGATTGCAAGTGACCGGTGAACGGTCGAAAACTACCGTTCACCGATAATCTCAAAACTGGTTCTAACTGGTATTAAGTCAAAAAGACCAATTCACATATCTTCACAATGACCTGCAATTTTTCTACACGCTATTTTTAGCCACCCTGCGTTGTTTAGACACAGGAAAAGATCCGATTTTTTGCCAAAGCATTTCGAAACGGTTTCAAAACCGCAGGTAGAAGTGTTAACGACCGGTAAACGGTCGATTTATCACCGTGAGCGGTGCAAAAACGTTTTACCGTATGAATCAACGAAAGCGACCTCTTCTGGGGTGATATAGTGACAACAACACGTCACGTGGTTACTACCAGTTTAGAAACCACTGGTCTTCAAAGTACGCTTTCTAAGAAGCTTTAAGGGCGAGCGCCCGCTGGCTTCCGAAAATCATCGGACTCAGATCGTACACACCTTCGGAAGGGAAATTTGAATGGTTGGCTTTATTCTTACCGGTCATGGACAGTTCGCACCCGGCCTCGCAAGCGCTATCGCTATGGTTGCTGGCGACCAGCCCGCTTTTACCGTCGTTCCTTTTGAGGGCGACCAGGCTGCTTCCTACGGTGAGGATCTCCGCGCCGCTATTACCGCCATGCGCGAGGAGTGCGATGGCGTGCTCGTCTTTACCGACCTGCTTGGTGGCACCCCGTTCAACCAGGCGATGATGATTGCCCAGGATGTCGACAACGTCGAGGTTCTGACCGGCACCAACCTTCCCATGGTTATTGAGCTTCTGTTCCTCCGCGGCGACGCCACGCTCGCCGAGCTTGGCGAGCAGGCCGTGACCGTTGGCCAGACGGGCATCACCGCCCAGACGGTCGCATCCGTTGCCGGCTCCGACGAAGAGGATATCTTCGGCGACGAGGACGGCATCTAATGGCCGATTTCGGAGCCAACGTCCTGAGCTCCTCGGTCGCCCTTTTAGGCCTGCTTGTCATCATGGGCTTGATTTACACCATCTGGTCGCAAATCAACATGAAGAAGAAGCAGAAGTACTTCAAGGAGCTGCACACCGAGCTCAAGCCGGGTCAAGAGGTTCTTTTCGCCGGCGGTATCTACGGAACCGTCAAAGGCATCGAAGGCGAGAAGGTCCAGATCAAAGTCCGATCCGGAGCCGTCGTAGATGTTTCGCGTTACGCGATTCAGGAGATCAAGTAACTGTCGTCAGCAAATAACGAAAGGAAGCTGATCAACATGGCAGAACCCAACATTCTTCTTACCCGCATCGATAACCGACTGGTTCATGGTCAGGTTGCCACCCAGTGGAACTCCACCCTGGGCTCCAACCTCATCCTCGTCGCCAACGACGACGTGGCGTCCAACACCATGCGCCAGAACCTCATGAAGATGGCCGCTCCCGCCGGCGTCGCTACGCGTTTCTTCTCTCTGCAGAAGACCATCGACGTCATTGGCAAGGCGAGCCCGCGCCAGAAGATCTTCATCGTGGCCGAAACACCGGAAGACGTGCTTACGCTCGTCAAGGGCGGTGTGCCTATAAAGAAGGTAAACATCGGCAACATGCACATGTCGGAAGGAAAGCGCCAAGTCGCCACCTCCGTCGCAGTTAACGACGAGGATGTCGCTGCGTTTAAAGAGCTGCAGGAATTGGGGGTGGAGTTGGAGATCAGGCGCGTTCCGAGCACGCCTGTTGAGGACACGAGCAAGCTCTTCTCGTAATCCTCGTGATCCACGTTGTCAGGAGTGAAACCCTGACGTTCTGTACGTGAAATCCAAAGTGCGTACATACATTTTGAAAGGAGGAGCAAGATGGAATACTCGATCATCCAGATCGCTCTGGTCTTCGTCGTCACGTTCATCGCGGCAATCGACCAGTTTGACTTCCTCGAGTCTCTCTATCAGCCCATCGTCACCGGCGCCGTCATTGGTCTTATCCTTGGCGACCTCAACACCGGTCTTCTCGTGGGTGGTACCTATCAGCTCATGACGATCGGCAACATGCCGATCGGAGGCGCTCAGCCGCCTAACGCCGTCATCGGCGGCATCATGGCAGCCATTCTCGCTATCGCCACGGGCCTCGAGCCCAACGCGGCAGTCGGCCTCGCCATTCCGTTCGCTCTGCTTGGCCAGCTTGGCGTTACCCTGGTCTTCACGCTTATGTCCCCGCTTATGTCCACGGCCGATAACATGGCTCACAACGCGGACACCAAGGGCATCGAGCGCCTGAACTACTTCGCCATGGCTCTGCTCGGCCTGATCTTCGCTGTCGTCGTCACCCTGTTCTTCATCGCTGGCGCTACCATCGGTCAGACCATCGCTTCTGCCATCCCGACTTGGCTGCAGACCGGTCTCTCCGCTGCAGGCGGCATGATGCGCTTCGTCGGCTTCGCCGTCCTGCTCAAGGTTATGATGAACCGCGATATGTGGGGCTTCTTCCTCATGGGCTTTGGCCTCGCGCTCATCACCGTTGCCAACGATTCGCTGGCAACCCCTGCTCTGCTCATCCTCGCTCTCATCGGCTTCGGCATCGCTTTCTGGGACTTCCAGCAGCAGACCGAGCTGAAGGGTGCAGCTGTTTCTGACGGAGGTGACTTCGAAGATGGCATCTAATGAGTATGTGATCCCGGAGCACTACGAGGATCTCACTCCTGCTCCGCAGCTCGACCAGAAGACCCTCAACAAGATGGCTTGGCGCTCCTGCTTCCTGCAGGCCTCGTTCAACTACGAGCGTATGCAGGCCGCTGGCTGGCTCTACTCCATCATCCCCGGTCTGGAGAAGATCCACACCAACAAGAACGACCTCGCGGCTTCCATGAGCCACAACCTGGAGTTCTTCAACACCCACCCGTTCCTCGTCACCTTTGTTATGGGCATCGTGCTTTCGCTCGAGCAGAACAAGGTTGACATCCCCACGATCCGCGCCGTCCGCGTCGCCGCAATGGGCCCGCTCGGTGGTATCGGTGACGCCCTGTTCTGGCTGACGCTCGTGCCTATCACGGCCGGCATCACCTCCAACATGGCCATCAACGGCAACGCCGCTGCACCGATCATCTTCCTGGTGATCTTCAACGTCGTCCAGTTCGCTCTGCGCTTCTGGCTCATGAACTGGTCCTACAAGCTTGGCACCAGCGCTATTGACGCTCTGACCGCCAACATGCAGGCCTTCACGCGTGCCGCTTCCATCATGGGCGTCTTCGTCGTCGGTTGCCTGGTCGTCACCATGGGTGGCACCCAGATCAACCTCCAGATCCCCAACGGCACCACCCGTGGCCTCTCCGC
>JAXIZX010000162.1:0-10082 GCA_036303765.1 Collinsella sp.
GCGCATCCTTCTCATCGCCACGGGCGGCACCATCGCATCGACCGAGGACGGCAACGGCCTCTCCCCCGCCCTGACCGGTGAGGAGCTCGCCCAGAGCGTCCCCGAGATCTCGGGCCTCTGCGAGCTCGACGTGGTGCAGCCCATGAACATCGACAGCACCAATATGCGCCCGAGCGACTGGATGCGTATCCGCGATGTCATCGTCGAAGGCTATGCCGATCACGACGGCTTCGTGATTCTGCACGGCACCGACACCATGAGTTACACCGCGGCAGCACTTTCCTACCTGATTCAGGACAGCCCCAAGCCCATCGTGCTCACCGGCTCGCAAAAGCCCATGGGCAACCCCTTTACCGATGCCAAGCTCAATCTGTATCAGAGCCTGCTCTATGCGCTCGACGAGCATTCGCACGATGTGTCGATTGTGTTTGGCGGCGTCGCCATTGCCGGCACGCGCGCCCGCAAGCAGCGCACCATGAGCTTTAACGCGTTCATCAGCGTCAACTATCCGCCCATCGCCTATATCCGCAACGACCGCATCGTGCGCAACGGGCTTCACGGCACGCATCAGGGCGAAAACCCGGTGCGTTTCTACGACAGCATCGATCCGCGCGTATTTGTACTCAAGCTTACGCCCGGCGTAAACCCGGGCATCCTCGACGCCCTTGCCAATAGCTACGATGCCGTGATTCTGGAGACCTTTGGCATTGGCGGTATTCCCGAGTTTGGCGAGTCGGGCGAGTCGTTCCAAGAGGCAATTTTCCGCTGGGTCGATTCGGGCCGCACCGTCGTTATGACCACGCAGGTCCCCGAAGAGGGCCTCGATCTGGGCGTTTATGAGGTCGGCCGAGCTTACGCCGATCATCCGGGTATTTTGCGCGGCGACGACATGACCACCGAGACGCTCGTGGCCAAGACCATGTGGGCACTCGGCCAGTCACGTGATGCGGACGAGATTCAGCGCCTGTTCTACAGCCAAGTCAACCACGACCGTATCCCGATGGTGTAATTCAGTTTTCGACGGGTATCCCCTATTCGATGCCCTCGAGAAGCTCCGATACCGTCATGCCAAGCGCGGGCGCGATCTTAAATAGAACCTTGAGCGTGAAATTTGCCGTCCCATCTTCGATTCGGTCGAGGTAGGGGCGGCTGATTCCTGTCGCCACACAAAAATCAACCTTGGAGATACCAAGGTCCCTGCGTGTCTCTTCGACCCGCCTGCCAAGAATCTGTTTCGCACGTTCGTCCATGCAGCCGAGTTTGAAATGGAGCCGAACATAAACGTAAACTATAGTTTACGTTTTCCCGAATACACAGGAGTTTTCTATGTCGGGTTCTTCGGTCCGCATGTACCGAGCCACGCTTCGCACAAACAGCGCACCGCCCAAGCTCGTCGTCGTTGAAGCTGAATGCCTTTCGCCCGATGAGCGCACAGCATTTACATTGCTATCAAGTCGCGTCGCCGCCGTTCTGGTCCCCTGCCCGATGCAAGGCGAACTTGCCATCCAATGCCAAGCGCACAGCTGCTCGCTCAATCAGACTGCCGTAATCGCAACCAGCCAGCGTGGCCTGCCCCTTCTCCTGGAAGCCGGCATCGCACTCGCCCTTCGCGGCGCCGGATACGAAAACGAGACCGCCGCCGACATGGTCTTTAAACCACGATCGAGCGGCGGCCTCGCAGCAGCCATCGAATATGCTTGCAGGCTCGTTGCCTAAAAGGACAAGCTAGAAACCAAAGCCAAAGCCCGTTCCGGTAATCGCCGAGTACATAAAGTAAACGTTGATCACGTTGAGGAACACACCCGTGATGCAACCGTTGCGCAGGTAGCGCTCGCACACGATGCGCGCCATGGCGGCGGAGTCATCATTATTTTTTGCCTGGCGTCCCGCCGTAAAGTACGTCGCCACGCTCAGCAGCAGGTTGAGCACCGGCAGCGCCAGCAGCTCGTAGCTCTTGCCCCAACGCGTCACCTCGCCTGCTGCGTTAAACTTTGTTGCCACCTCGGGACCAATGTTGGGGATAACAAACGCTGCAACCACCAGCGGAATCACCGCAAGCACGAGCAGCGCGATACCCATGTAGCCAGCTTTTTTGCCGTATTTGAACATGCGCGTCGCCCTTACACGTTAAAGCGGAAGTGCACGACGTCGCCATCGGCCATGACATAGTCCTTGCCCTCAATGCGCAGCTTGCCGGCGGCCTTGGCGCCCTGCTCGCCGCCGAGCTCGATGTAGTCGTCGTAGCCAATGACCTCGGCCTTAATAAAGCCACGCTCAAAGTCGGTGTGGATGACGCCGGCAGCCTGCGGGGCGGTCGCGCCCTGACGCACCGTCCAGGCCTTGACCTCCATCTCGCCGGCCGTAAAGAACGACTGCAGGCCGAGCAGCTTGTAGGCAGCCTGAGCGAGCACGTCCAGGCCGGGCTGCTCCAGGCCCAGGCTCTCCAGGTAGTCGGCGGCGTCCTCGGGATCGAGCTCGGAAAGCTCGGCCTCGATCTTGGCGCAGATGGGCAGCGGCTTGACACCATCGATGGGCGCCAGATCGTCGTTGAGCATATCCTCGTCCACGTTGGCCACATACAGGATGGGCTTCATGGTGAGCAGGAACAGGCCCTTGGCGGCGGCACGCTCCTCATCGGTCATCTCCATGGATGCGGCGCGCTTGCCCTCGTTGAGCCAGGCAAGCAGGCGCTTAGCGACCTCGAACTTGGGCATGAGCTCCTTGTCGCGCTTGGCCTCCTTCTCGAGCTTGGGCAGCTGCTTCTCGAGCGTGCCCATGTCGGCCAGGATGAGCTCGGTCATGATGGTGTCGGCATCGCCGGCGGGATCGACGAACTCGCCCGTGCGGCCCACCTCACGCATGACGTTGGGGTCCTTAAAGTAGCGCACGACCTCGCAGATGGCATCGGTCTCGCGGATGTTTGCCAAGAACTGGTTGCCCAGGCCCTCGCCCTCGTTAGCGCCCTTCACCAGACCTGCAATGTCGACAAACTCGACCGTCGCCGGCACAATGCGACCGGGGTTGACGATGTCGGCAAGCTTTTGCAGGCGGCTATCGGGCACATCGACGATACCCACGTTGGGGTCGATCGTGGCAAACGGGTAGTTGGCGGCAAGGCCGGTCTTTTTGGTAAGCGCGGTGAACAGCGTCGACTTGCCCACGTTGGGCAGGCCCACGATACCGATGGAAAGGGACACGACAGCTCCTTTTGGTACAGGTACTTCAAACTTCATAAGTATAGCGCCGCCGCAGCATCCGGGCGAATCCGGACACCGCGGCGGCGCAAATGAAGCAGAGATGCGTAAGAGTTCGAGACAGTAGTCCTTACTTAAGCTCGGGCCAGAAATCCTTGTTGGCCTCGATGAGCTCGTCCAGAATCTGCTTAGCAACGCTTGCCGAAGGAATGGTCTTGGAGAGCGTGAGTGCCTGCCAGAGCTTCTGGTAGCTGCCCTCGACCCAAGCCTGGACAACGAGCTTCTCGACGGAAACCTGCTGCTCCATCAGGCCCTTCTGGAACTGCGGAATCGGGCCCTGGCAGATCTTCTCAAAGCCGTTGGAACCGACGATGCAAGGCACCTCGACCATGGCCGTCGGGTCGAAGTTGGGCACAGCGCCATCGTTGGGGACGATCAGCAGGAAGCGCTCGAGCGTGTTCTCGGCCAGTGCGCAGGCAAGGTCGACGATGTAGTTGGCGTGTACGTCGGGCTCAAAGCCGCCGTCCTTGGCAGTACCCTTGGCGATGATGTCGCGGCAAGCGCCAAAGACCTTCTTCTCGCGGCCGTCCATAACCTCATTGGCGCGAGTGTAGTTGGGGTCAGACGTCTCGACAACATAGTCCGGGTACAGGTAGTACTTGAGGTAGGTGTTGGGAATCGTCTCGGGATCGACAGCATAGACATCCTTGGCCTTGCCGAAGGTGTGAATCCAGCTCTCCTCGACGTGCTGCTCCTTACCGGCCTCGTGCTCAATGCCGTCCAAGTAGCCGTTCTTTGCCATGTGCTCCTTGATCTGCGGCATGAGGTCGTTACCCTCCTTGTCGTAGATCTTGCTCCACCAACCAAAGTGGTTGAGGCCGTAGTAGCTATACTGCAGCTCGCGACGATCCTTGATGCCGCACATACGGCTCATCTTATCCATGAGGTCGATCGGCATGTCGCAGATGTTGATGATGCGGCTGTTGGGGCGCAGCACACGGCAGGCCTCGGCAACAATAGCTGCGGGGTTGGAGTAGTTGAGCATCCAGGCGTTGGGGCTGTACTTCTCCATGTAGTCCAGGATCTCGATGACGCCGCCGATGGAGCGCATGCCGTAGGCGATACCGCCGGCACCGCAGGTCTCTTGACCAACGCAGCCGTACTTGAGAGGAATCTTCTCGTCGAGCTCACGCATGGCGTACAGGCCGACGCGGATGTGAGCGAGGACGAAGTCAGTACCGGTAAAAGCGGTCTCGGGGTCGGTGGTGTAGTTGAACTCAACCTCGGGAGCGTTCTCGTGGAAGTAGATCTCGCACGCCTTGGCAACGATCTCCTGGCGCTCGGCGTTGTTGTCATAGAAGGTCACCTTGTTGACCGGGAAGCGGTCGCGCTCCTCGAGCAGCATCAGGGCAATGCCCGGGGTAAAGGTGGAGCCACCGCCGGCAATGGTCACGGCATAGTTTTTCTTGGACATGATGTCCTCCTCATTCTGGCCGCTTGCTCAATCCATCCCCGCACGCGGCCTGTACGGTTTGGAATTGTTACCTAGAAGTGGAGTTTTTTATCTCTAGAATCGGCCTTGCGGTGCATACCGGCTCTGCAAGGCCGATTGTTTCGATGGACGATGGTTTACAGAAGACTCTCGAACTTCAGAAGACTCTCGAACTTCTCGCGAACCTGCGGAACGGTAAGGCCGATGATGACCTGGATTGACTGACCTTGGACCACCAAGCCATGCGTACCGATCGCCTTGAAGGAAGCCTCGGGTGCAACGACGCTCTTGTCCTTGACGTTAACGCGCAGACGGGTAGCGCAGTTAGTTACATCGATGATGTTATCCGCGCCACCGAGTAGATCAAGGATGTTCTCGGCAAGCACCAAGCGCTCATCATCTTTACTCTGGGCGACCGATTTGCCAGCAGCACCGCCCTGCTTTTGCTTGTAGTCGGCCTTGGACTTGAGCTCGACCTCAACATCGTCATCCTCGCGACCGGGGGTCTTAAAGTCGAACTTGACGATCAGGAAACGGAAGACCACGACCCAAAGAGCGGTAAAGCACAGACCGACAAGGATGGAGATGGCGTACTGCAGACCATGTGCGGCCCAAAGGGGCAGCCAGTCCCACGAGAGCATCGAGATGATGCCGCCGTCGAAGATGCCCACGACGCCAAGGAGGTTTTGAGCCATGCAGCCAAGCGCTCCGAGCACGCAGTGGACGACGAACAGGCCAGGCGCGATGAACAGGAAGGTGAAGTCAAGCGGCTCGGTAATACCGCAAAGCATAGCGGTAAGGGTGACCGGGATCAGCAGAGCCTTGACGCGCTGCTTGCGCTCGGGTTTGGCGGTCATATAAAACGCAATGGCGACGCCAAGCGAGCCGAAGACCTTAGTCCAACCAGGGCAGGTATAGGCAGCCCAGGGTGCGGCATCCTTAAGAGCAATGCTCGGATCGGCAGCCAGTTGGGGCAGGATGTTAGCCCAAGCGGCAAAAATGCCGCCATTGACCGCCGCGTTGTCGTAATAGAACGGCGTATAGATAAAGTGGTGAAGGCCTGTAGGAATCAGCACGCGCTCGAAGAAAGCAAAGACGCCAACGCCGAACGTACCGGCGGAAAGGATGAATCCCTGGAAGGCGGAGATAGCAGCCTGAACATGCGGCCACACCAGGCAGGCGATAAGAGCGACCGGAACCATAACGAAGAAACCGATCATATAGATGAACACGGAGCCCGAGAACACGCCCAGCCACTCAGGAAGTTCGGTGTCGAAGAACTTGTTATGCAGCATCGTGGCGATACCAGAGATAATGAGCGCGCCCATGATGCCCATATCAAGCGTTTTGATGCTTGCGATAGTGGCAAGACCAGTACCGCTGCCCGCCTCGACAGAGTAGTCGACCCCAAAGACAGGGCCCCACTGCCCCAAGATTGTGCTAACAAAGTAGTTGAAGGTAAGGTAGATGGCCAAAGCCTCCATGCAGCAGCGAGCGTTCTGCTTGTTCGCGAGCGAGATTGGCAACGCTACGCAAAACAGCAACGGCATCTGGTTAAAGAGCGTCCAACCACCCTGGAGCAGCACATTCCAGCAATCAAACCAAAGATGGCCCGCAGTGGCCATCTCGCCAAAGATCGCCTCGGTGGTAAACAACGTACCCAGGCCGACGACGATTCCGGAAAATGCGAAAAGAATTGCAGGCGTGTACATTGCACCGCCGAAACGTTGTATCTTTTGCATCATGACGGGGAATCCCCCTCTCTTCATTCGGAGCGACTGCGGTTTTGGCTTCACTCGAGACCGCAGACGCGCCGTTTGCGTGTACCTCGTGCAATAGGACGGGTGGGCCCGCTTCCCTAACTTCTTGCGCTTCTATTTTTATCATATCACTTATCTAGACAAGTTAGCATAAATACAACGGTCGATAAACGGTTGATTATTGGCCGTAAACGGTATATGTCCAGTATTTCGCCTGTTAAATCTGACATAGTTGATGGCTGCATTTCAATTTTCTTTTCTACTTGTCTGGATGTGCTTGTCTATATCTATAGACATGCCTATACTTCATTACAACATTCACCGCCACGTTAAGGAGTCACCATGAAAAGCGCGGTCTTCTATGGAAAGCACGACCTCAGAGTCGAGGAATCGGCAAAGCCGGCCGTGGGCAGGCGCGACGTTCTGATCAACGTCAAAGCTTGCGGCGTCTGCGGCACCGACGTGCATATCTATGAAGGCGACAAGGGTGCGGCCGACGTTACCCCGCCCACGATCCTTGGTCATGAGTTTGCGGGCGTTGTCGAGGCCGTGGGCAGCGATGTCACCGGCTTTAAACCGGGCGATCGCGTGTGCATCGACCCAAACCATCCCTGCGGCTGCTGCGAACCCTGCCGCGACGGAATCAACCACTACTGCGAGCATATGACCGGTTACGGCACCACCGTTAACGGCGGCTTTGCCGAGTACTGCTCCGTCGATATGCAGCAAGTCTACAAGTTGGGCGATCACACCAGCTTCGAGCAGGGCGCCATGACCGAGCCCGTCGCCTGCTGCCTGCACGGCATCGATATGTGCAACATCAAGCCCGGCAGCACAGTTGTCGTTATCGGCGGCGGCATGATCGGTCTGCTCATGATGCAGCTTGCTAAAAACGCCGGCGCCACCAAGGTTGTCTTGCTCGAGCCTGTCGAAGGCAAGCGCGAGGTTGCGCTCAAACTCGGCGCCGACCTGGCAATTGATTCCATCCACGAGGACGTCCCGGCCCGCCTGAAGCAGGAGGGCGTCGGCAACGTCGATGTCGTTATCGAGTGTGTTGGCAAGCCCGTCACCATCGAGCAGGCCATCCAGATCGCCGGCCACAAGGCTACGGTCATGATGTTCGGCCTCACCAAGCCCGATGAGACAATCACCGTCAAGCCCTTCGAGGTCTTCCAGAAGGAGCTTGTGCTTACTTCGTCCTACATTAACCCTTATACGCAGCGTCGTGCGCTCGAGCTCATCGACTCTGGCAGGCTCGACGTATCCTCGATGGTCGCCAAGGTGGCTTCCCTCGACGAACTCGGCGCCATCCTGTCAGACCCAGCTCTGCGTGCCATGGGTAAATATATAATCGACCCCAGCAAGTAAATCGATCGGCACCTGCGCGAGCGGTCCTCATCCACCGCTCGCGCACTCAGCTCTAGGAGACCGTCATGGCGCGAGCCATCTTCCAAACTATTTACGACAACGTGAAGCAGTCGATTGACGACGGCACATACGCCTATCAGAGTTATCTGCCTTCGGAGACTGAGCTCACGCAGCTGTTTGACTGTTCGCGCATGACGGTCCGTCGCGCCATCTCGATGCTTGCGGCAGATGGTTACGTGCTCCCCCAGCAAGGCAAAGGCATGCGCGTCATTCGCAACATCAGTGACGAGAAGAGTCGTGGTGGCGGCGGACTCGAGACCTTTAAGGAAATCGCGACCAGCCGAGGCTTTGAGCTCAAGACTGTCACCACCGTCTTTGAGCTCCTCATCTGTAGCAAGGCACTCTCCGGGATTACCGGGTTTCCCGAAGGCTGTGAGCTCACACGCGCCAAACGCATTCGTTATGCAGACGGACATGCCGTGTGCTCCGACGACTCCTATTACCTAAGCTCACAGGTACCGGGACTGACACCCGAGATTGTCAACGATTCGATTTATCGTTACCTCGAAGAAGACCTTGGCATTAAGATTGCCACGGGCAAACGCGATGTAACGATTGAGCACCCCACGCCCGAAGATGCGCGCGTGCTCGATCTCGACGACTTTAACGCACTCGCCGTTATACGCGGGCAGACCTACAACGCCGACGGCATCCTTATGGAATACACCGAGACAAAACAGGTCCCCGGGTTCTTTTTGCTCCATGAAACCGTGACGCGCAACGGCACCGGTCGAACCGGCCACCAAAGCAGCATGAACTAACCATTTATTAGTTGCGGTGGAATAGTTCCTAGAATGGCCAGCTTAAGGGCAAAACAGGAACTATTCCACCGCAACTTTTTTGGCCGGTGGGGCAGTACCTGTCCCACCGGCCATCATTTACGTTCTTTTAGCTAGTCTGCGAGCTTCTCCACCTGATCGAGCATCTTGTCGAGCTTGGCCTTTGCTTCGGCCTTGACCTTCTCAGCTTCTTCATGAGCCTTCGCCTTCTGGGCGGCCTTTTCCTCGGCCTCGGGATCGACGACCACCAGGTTGGATGCATCATGCTCAACCAACTTAAGCGCATGCTCGGGACACACCTTGACGCAAGCTCCGCAACCTAGGCAATACGTGGACTCCAGTGCAAAGCGACCGCTTCCCACCAAATCGCAGGCGAACGTGGGGCATACATTGACGCACTCGCCGCACGACGTGCACTTGTCAAAATCGCACTCCGGCGTGCTCACCTGCATGTTCTGGGCAAGCTCGGGGTGGTTTTGCAGCGTCGAGAGCACCAGCTGCCGCCCGTGCGTGAGCGAACGGCGACGCTTGGTCGTCGTGGTGCCGCACATGGTGTTGAGCGTGCGCTCCAGCTGGGTAATCTGATGGCGATGGGCTTTGAGCTTCTGCGTCACCGAGGCCAGCGCCGCCGTCGCTGGGTTGAGCTTGGTCACCGTCAGGCCCGTGGTGCGGGCAATCTTTTCCATGTACTCCTTGCGCTCGTACTCGCGGCGCTTATGGCATTTGAGGCTTTTGGGATCGACCTCCAGGCCCATACCCGTGCCAGACCACTCTTCGGCCTTCGCAATCGCCTCGCCCAGAATGTCCTCACCGCCGGTGTTGCGGCATTTATCGCACACGCCCAACGGCAGGTACACACTCACGTTGGGATAGTCGGCCAGTACCGAGAACCAAGTCTCGGCCGTAATATCGCCCACGCAGGCAACGACGACTTCGTTTTCGCGCGGCATGCGCTTGAGGGCGCGCGTGCAGGTGACGTAGGCGGTCTCATGGCTCGTAGCCGCCGAGACAATGTCGTCATACAGGTTTTTGGGCGCCAGGCGCGGCGAGATGATTGCCTCGGTCGGACAGGCAGCGGCGCACAGGCCGCACTTGCGACAGGAGTCGAGGATCTCGATGGAGTCTTCCTCGACCTCGATAGCGTTGACCGGGCACACGTCCATGCACGCGGTGCAGCCGCTCTTTTCGTTTTTGCAGGTCAGGCACGGAATGGTGTTGCCGCGCGGGCGCTCCTTGTAGTCAGCAGGATTCCATTGAGGCGCCGACGGATCGAGTGCATCGGTCACACCGCCAAGCGGGTTTTTAAGAAAGTCGAAACCCTTGCTGATCTCGATAATGTCATCAAACAGATCGTGTTCCTGCGCCATGCGCGGCCCCTCCCTGAGCAGTGCAAACAAGCAAGAGATAATGATACGCCATCGGCCCACGC
>JAXIZX010000163.1:0-2194 GCA_036303765.1 Collinsella sp.
ACGCCGTCCTTCATGACCACGATGCGGTCGCCAAGGGTCATGGCCTCGGTCTGGTCGTGAGTAACGTAGATGAAGGTGCCCTTGATTTCGTGACGTAGCTTAATGAGCTCGGCACGCATCTGGTTACGGAGCTTGGCATCCAGGTTGGACAGCGGCTCGTCCATCAGGAAGACCTTGGGGTCACGCACGATGGCGCGGCCGATGGCGACGCGCTGGCGCTGGCCGCCCGAAAGCGCCTTAGGCTTGCGGTCGAGATACTCGGTGATACCCAAGATCTCGGCAGCGGAGCGAACCTTGCGGTCGATCTCGTCTTTGGGAACCTTCTTGAGCTCAAGCGTAAACGCCATGTTCTCGTACACCGTCATGTTGGGGTACAGAGCGTAGCTCTGGAACACCATGGCGATGTCGCGGTCCTTAGGAGCGACGTCGTTGACGCGCTTGCCGTCGATGAGCACATCGCCCGAGGTGATGTCCTCCAGGCCGGCGACCATGCGCATCGTCGTGGACTTACCGCAGCCAGAGGGGCCAACGAGGACGATGAACTCCTGGTCGTGAACGGTGAGGTTGAAGTCCTCTACAGCGAGCACACCGTCCTCGGTAACCTTGAGGTTGTGCTTCTTCTCCTCGGTCTTCTTCTTTTTGCCAAAGAAGCCCTTCTTTTTGGACTCGTTGTTGGGATACACCTTCTGAACATGTTTGAGAACGATCTCGGCCATGTCTCTACCTTTCGATATGCGGCGCCACGCTGAGGGGCGCCGCAGAAACTTGCAAAACAGTTACGGCATCAGCCCTTGACGGCACCTGCCACCACGCCGTCGATGATGTACTTCTGGCAGAGGATGTACATGATGACGATGGGGATAACGACCATCATGATGCAGGCCATCATGGGGCCGAGCTCGACGTGGCCGTAGCCGCCGCGGAAGTACTGGATCAAAATAGGAATGGTCTTGTACTTGGTGGAGTCGAGCGTAAGGTAGGGCAGAAGATAGTCGTTCCAGACCCACATGGTCTCGAGGATGCCGACCGAAAGATAGGTGGGCTTCATGATGGGAAGGACGATCTTAAAGAACACCTGGACCGGGTTGCAGCCGTCGATCATGGCCGCCTCTTCGATCTCGAGCGGAATGTTCTTTACAAAGCCGGCGAACATAAAGACCGCCAGGCCCGCGCCAAAGCCGAGGTAGATAAAGCAGATGTTGAACGGCGTGTTGAAGCCGATGCGGTCCGCCAAATTGGACAGCGTGAACATGAGCATCTGGAACGGTACGACCATCGAAAACACGAACAGGTAATAGAAGAAGTTCGAGATCTTGCTGTTGACGCGCACTACGTACCAAGCACACATGGAGCAGCACACCAGAATCAGCACGACCGACGTGACCGTGATGATGAGCGAGTACATAAATGCCGAGGCAAAGCCCTGCTCGTTAAGGGCGTGCATGTAGTTTGCGAGGCCGTTGAACGTCTCGGGCGTGAGCAGATCGAATGCCGTGGTGGTGCTGATTGCGGTCGCTTTCTTAAAGGAATTGAGCGCAATCATGAACACGGGGTAGATCCATGCGAGCGACAGAATCGTAAAGAAAATCGAGAGCGCGCGGTTAATAGCCTTATCGCGTTTCATTACTGCTGCACCTCCTTGGACCTCGTGGCCTTAAGCTGGATCATAGAAATAGCGACGACCAGAATGCAGAAGATGACTGCCTTGGCCTGGCCAATGCCCTGCCATGCGATGCCGGCACGCGAGTAGAACGTGTTGTAGATGTTCAGGGCGAGCATCTCGGTGGAGTGCGCGGGGGCACCACCGGTAAGGGCGAGGTTCTGGTCGAACAGCTTAAAGCCGTTGGTGATGGACAGGAACAGGCAGATGGTGATCGTCGGCATCAGGTTAGGGATCTTAACCTTCCAAAACGTCTGCCATGCCGTGGCACCGTCGACCTTGGCGGCCTCGATGTAGTCGGACGGAATAGACTGCAGACCAGCGATGTAGATGATCATCATGTAGCCGACCTGCTGCCACAGGGTCAGGATGATAAGGCCCCAGAAGCCAGCAGCAGAGTTAAGGGCGATGAGCTGGGCGCCCACGTTGGAGAGCAGGCAGTTGATCAGAATCTGCCAAATGTAGCCCAGCACGATGCCGCCGATCAGGTTAGGCATAAAGAAGATCGTACGGAAGATGTTGGTTCCCTTGAGC
>JAXIZX010000164.1:0-3798 GCA_036303765.1 Collinsella sp.
CTTCTTGAAGTTGAGGACCAGGTCTTCGGCGTTCATGCTGCCCCCATCATCGCGGTCTATGGGGTCAACGATATGGCACCGTGGGGACACATGTATGTCAATCCTGGTCTAACAGAGCCTTATCTTTAGCCTTGCAACCAAGCCGACAACGGTGGATACCAAGACTGACTTTGGTCTGACCAAGGTGCTCGAGGGCCGCAAGTGGGCGGATACGGATGCGTTTGAGTTTGAGCTCTCCGCGACGTCCGACAACAATGCCCCGATGCCCGACCCCGCGACCGTAACTGTGACCAATGCCGATCTCGACAAGGGCAAGGCAGCCATTAACTTTGGCAAGATTACTTATGTCGAGCCGGGCGAGTACACCTATGAGGTCCGCGAGGTCAAGGGCGACGCCGGTGGCATTACCTACAGCAAGAACGTTGTCACGTTCAAGGTGACTGTGACGGTTAACGCCAAGGGCGAGCTTAAGGCTGACGTTGAAAAGACCTCGGGTGAGACTAAGTTCACGAACACCTATAGCGCCAAGACGGAAACCCCGCTGACTCTTGAGGCTACCAAGACACTCACGGGGCGCCTGATGGCCGACGGTGAATTCAAGTTTACGTTGAGCTACGCGGGGCACGACGAGGTCCTGCTGAACGCAACCAACAAGAGTGGCAAGGTTGAGTTCGGTCCGCTGACGTACACGACCAAGTCGCTTGTCAAGCTTGTCGAGGAAGACAAGGCGTTGTTTGACGCCAGCGCAGATAAGCCCACGTGGACTATTCATTACATTGCTGCCGAGCAGACCGGCGAGCTGCCTGCGGGCGTGAGCGCTACCACGGCGGCAATTGACGCATATGTGACCGTTGCCGACAACGGCGATGGTACCCTGACGGCGACGGCTGTCTACGGCGACGCCGGCAACGAGTTTGTGAACTCCTACACTGCCGCGCCTGTCGAGGTATCGCTTGTGGGCAAGAAGAATCTGCAGGTTCCTGATGGCCTGACCCCGGCTGACATTGCCGGCAAGTTCACCTTTACCGTGACCGGTGAAGAGGGCGCACCCATGCCCGCGAACGCGAGCGTGACCAATGATGCCAAGGGCAAGGTCGACTTTGGCAAGATCGCCTTTACGCTCGACGACCTTAACAAGGCTCTGGGCGAGAAGCGCGAGAAGCGCGAGCACACCTTTACCTACACCGTGACCGAGTCCGGTAAGGTTGCTGGCGTGACCAACGACGCCAACGCCACGCGCAAGGTTTCCTACACCGTGACCGATGACGGCAAGGGTAATCTGAGCGTATCCCACAAGCCAGACGGCGATGTGGCATTTACGTTCACCAATGCCTATAACGTGAAGCCTGTCGAGGATCGGATCACCGCGACCAAGGTCCTGACCGGGCGCGACATGACTGAGGGCGAGTTCTCCTTCGAGCTCGTCGAGGGCGAGGGCAAGGACGCCAAGGTCGTTGCCACCGGCAAGAACGCCGCCGACGGCACGATTACGATGAGCCCCGTGAAGTACGACAAGGCTGGAACGCACACCTACACGCTGCGCGAGGTTAACGGCGGAACCACCAGCAAGGGCGTCACCTACAGTGATGCCAAGTTCACCATCGTGACGACCATCACCGATAACGGCGACGGTACGCTCAGTGCCACGCATGTTCTGAAGGACGTCAAGGTTGCCGAGTTCAAGAACTCCTACAACGTGACCCCCAAGAGCTCCAGCGTCACCGACCTGATCACCGCGGACAAGGTCCTGGACGGGCGCGACCTCAAGGCTGGCGAGTTCCGTTTCGAGCTCGTCGAGGGCAATAACGTGGTCGCCACCGGTACCAACAATGCCGACGGCAAGATCGTAATGGATCCTGTCACCTACACTGCGGCTGGCGAGCACACCTACATACTGCGCGAGACCAAGGCCGGCACCACCGAAAATGGCATTACTTACAGCACCGCTGAGTACACTATTGTGGCCACCGTCAAGGATAACAACGATGGCACCCTCAGCGTGGAGCACAAGCTGCAGAATGTTGACAAGGCGACCTTCGAGAACGCCTACACCGTAACCCCCAAGAGCTTCAGTGTTACTGATCAGATCACGGCGACCAAGGTCCTGACCGGGCGCGATCTCAAGGAAGGCGAGTTCTCCTTCGAGCTCGTCGAGGGCAACGATGTTGTTGCCACCGGCAAGAACGATGCCCGCGGCAAGATCAAGATGAGCCCCATCGAGTACACCGCTGCCGGCGAGCACACCTACACGCTGCGCGAGGTCAAGGGCGACGCCGGCAACGGCATCACCTACGATGGCAAGACCTACACCATCGAGACCACCATCACCGACAAGGGCGACGGCACGCTCGAGGCGAAGCATGTCCTGAAGGGCGACGGCGAGGCGAAGTTCAGCAACAGCTACAAGCCGAATCCTGGTGAGTTCAGCGTCACCGACCAGATCACCGCGACCAAGTCCCTGACCGGCCGCGACCTCAAGGACGGCGAGTTCTCCTTCGAGCTCGTCGAGGGCGAGGACGAGGACGCCAAGGTCGTCGCCACCGGCACCAATGCCGCCGATGGCAAGATCACGATGAACGCCGTGAAGTACACCGAGGCCGGCAAGCACGCCTACACGCTGCGCGAGATCAAGGGCGGAACCACCGGCAAGGGCATCACCTACAGTGACGCCAAGTACACCATCGAGACCACCATCACGGACAACGGCGACGGCACCCTCAAGGCCGAGCATGTCCTGAAGGACGCCACGGCTGCGACTTTCAAGAACACCTACAGCGTGGCCCCGCTCGATGCGGAGCTCGACTTTGACCTGGGCAAGGTCATCAGCGGCCGCGACTGGACGGATGGGGACGAGTTCAGCTTTACCATCACCGCCCCCGAAGACGCCCCACTGCCCGATCCCGCAACCGTAACCGTGAGCAAGAAGGACGCGAAGGACGGCATTGCCGCCATCAAGTTCGGCAAGATTCACTACGCTGCCGCCGGAACCTATAAGTACGAGATTCGCGAGAACGCGGGCAGCACGGTCGGCTTGACGTATGACGCGCATGTCGCAACCGCCGAAGTGACCGTGACCGAGAACGGCGATGGCAGCCTGACCGCCAACGTCACCAAGAAGGAAAACGGACGCTTTACCAACACGTACCGCACTGAGCTTAACTACACCGCTGCCGGCGGTCTGTGGCTCAGCAAGTATCTGGATGGCCGCCCCATGACCGAGGGTCAGTTCACCTTTACCGTGACACCTGCTGACGACGCTTCGGCTCGCGCGCTCGGTCTGCTGCCCGGGGCTAATAGCTTCAAGTCCCCCGCAGCGGCAGAGGCAACGGTCGGACTGATCGACATTCTGGCTGGTCATGAGGTTATATTTACGCAGGCTGACGCCGGCAAGACCTTTACGTACACCGTGGCCGAGAAGAACGACGGCCAGCCCGGTTACACCTACGACGACGCCGTGCGCACGGTGACGATCGCCATCGCCGACGACACCGCCGGCACGCTCACTGCTACGACGACCGTTTCCGGCGGTCCCGAGGGCACGCATGAGACGGTCCACAAGAGTGGCGAGAACAAGGTCGAGAAGGCCCTGGTGCCGTTCCACAACAGTTACAGCGCTACGACCAACACGCCTGGCGGCACCGCCGCTCAGGTCGTTGCCACCAAGACTCTGACCGGCCGCCCGATGGCCGACGGCGAGTTCTGGTTCGGCATCGCCTATCAGGGTGAGCTTGTGGCATACGAAAACCTCAAGCCCAATATCGGCGGGCACGTGAGCTTTGATACGCTGCACTACGACAC
>JAXIZX010000165.1:0-3325 GCA_036303765.1 Collinsella sp.
GCCGGTGAGGTTGAACTTCTTCTGGGCCCAACCAAAGGCGATAGCGACGAAGGTGAACAGGATGGAGATGGTACCAGCGCAGCCGGCGGCATAGGACTTGGTGAAGTCGATGGCACCGGCAGCAGCACCAGAAGCGTCAACGGCCGGGGTGAACATGAACGTCTTGCAGACCATGTCGGTGAAAGCGGCGATGACGATGATGCAGAACAGCCAGCAGAACAGCAGGAACAGGCGACGGCCGGTCTTGCCGATGTACTTCTCGATGAGCTGAGCGAGCGACTTGCCGTTGTTCTTCATCGAAGCGTACAGGGCACCAAAGTCGTGGACGGCACCAAAGAAGATGCCGCCGACGAGGACCCAGAGCACGACGGGCAGCCAGCCAAAGGCCATGGCGACGATCGTACCCGTGACAGGGCCAGCACCGCAGATCGAGCTGAACTGGTGCGAGAACGCGGTGAAGGCGGAGACGGGCGAGAAGCTCTTGCCGTCCTTCATGCGCTTGGCCGGCGTGAGGGCCTCTTTGTCAACGCCCCACTTGTTGGCCAGCCATCGGCCGTAGCCCAGATAGCCGCAGGCGAGCACCGCCGCGGCCACAACCATGAGCAAAACTCCGTTCATTACATTTCCTCCTCTAAAAAGAACTTCCTAGACATAAAAAATGAGGGCCGTCGGTTGCGCTCGACGGCCCCCATCTTCATCAGCCGCCCGTTATCGTACGGGCTAGCTGTATGTGCTAACCCGCATCAGATAATTACTACGCTGATAATGTTTAGCTGATGCGTGAACATGTCTAAGAAATCCTCTTCAATCATGATGCGAACGATCCGTGCGTGTTCACATCCCCCAGTGGTTGAAAAGGAGTATGAAACTTTAGTTACCTAAAGTCAACGCAAATTTGTAATGAGTTTTCAACTTTTTTGGATTTCTCGGTATAAAACGCCACTGACCTCGGACTTTACCCCACGACAGTTTTTGCATGAGAGATGCCCCTGAGAGCCGTGGGAGCCGGGCGGAGGGGCCGGATATAAGGTTTATCGCGAGTTCCGCACGCAAAGAAGGCCACTTAATGTGGCCTTAGTCTTGCGCAGGACTGTAAAGCAGGAAACCTTATATCCGGCCCCTCCGTCCGGGGACCGCGCCGTACCAGCTACAGCGTCATGTTTGGATCGGCGTCGACATCGAACGGCGAGATTTCGCCTCGGTCGAATTTACGGCGAGCGACCTCCGCGATCATGGCGGCGTTATCGGTACAGGCAGACAAGGGCGGCACCGTTACGCGAATCCCCTGACGCCCAAGCTTCTTGATCATCATCTCGCGCAGATGCGGGTTGGCCGAGACGCCGCCACCGATGCAGTATTCCTTGCATCCGGTAGTGTGCAGTGCGTTTTTGGCCTTCTTGTACTGCACGTCAAAGACAGCTGCCTCAAACGAAGCTGCCAGATCGGGCAGGTGAATCGTGCGCCCGGCCTTGGTCTCCTGTTCAATGTAGAGCGTCACAGCGGTTTTAAGGCCCGAAAGCGAGAAGCGATAGTCTCCCCTGCTGTTAAGCGCACGGGGGAAATCGATCGCCTTGGGGTTGCCCGTCTCGGCCAGCTTGGAAATGATGGGGCCACCGGGATAGCCCAGACCCAACGCCTTGGCTACCTTGTCGAAGGCCTCGCCCACAGCGTCGTCGAGCGTCTCACCGAGCACCTCGTAGTCGCCCCACGCCTTCACGTGCACGAGCATGGTGTGCCCACCCGAGACAAGCGTGAAGATAAACGGCGGTTTGAGGTCGGGTTGCGCCAGCAGGTTGGCAAACAGATGCCCCTCCAGATGGTTGACGCATACGAGCGGCTTACCGGCAGCGTAGGCAAAGCCTTTGGCAAAGGCAACGCCCACCACGAGGGCGCCCACCAGGCCCGGACCCTGTGTCACGCCCACGGCGGCAAGCTCGCTGGGAGCAATGGCTCCACCCTCAAGACCAAGCGATGCTGCGGCATCCTCGAGCGCCGCATCCACGACACTCACAATCACCTCAACGTGTTTGCGCGAGGCGATCTCGGGCACCACGCCGCCAAAGCGGGCATGAAAATCAATCTGTGTCGACACCTGGTTGGCCAGCATATTGCCATCCGCATCGATAATCGCCACGGCCGTCTCGTCGCAGGAACTCTCGATAGCGAGCACCAGGCGGCGGCGCTCAATTTCGGCGCGCTCCCCCTCGGAGCGCCCAGGCGCAGGCAGCGGCCATACGCGTTGCTCGGCTGCCGTCGGCTCGGGCGAAGCATTGTCGACCGGAAGCACGAGGGGCAGCGGAGCCGTCATGACGATGGCATCCTTGTCGGCACCGTAGTAGCCACGGCGACGACCCGCCTCGGTAAAGCCCAGGGCGGCATAGAGTGCAATTGCGTCCTCGTTGCCGTCCTCAACCTCAAGCGAAGCCGTGGTGCAGCCGAGCATCTGCGCGTCATAGCTCACGTGCGACAGAAGCTTGCGGGCGATACCCTCACGGCGATGAGTCGGATCGACGGCAACGTCCATAATCTGCACGTCCCCGTCGACGACCATGCCGCCGGCAAGACCCAGCAACTGACCGTCGTCGTGCGCCACCCACCAGCTACGCGGAGCGGCAACGTCCTCGCCCAGCTCGGACAAGAACATGCCCGGCGTCCACGCCTCGTGTCCGGCGCCTTCAAAGCAGGCGGTCTCCAGTGCGCTCGCGCCCTCGGCATCCGCCGCGCCCATGGGGCGGAATTGCAGATGACGCCCAGCGAGCTCGTCGGCAACACCTGTCACCTCACTCTGCGCGCTCTCGGCAAGGCCCAGGCGCTTGCGCTCGTTTTCCTCGGCGTCCGAAAGGCGCGTGTAGATCGGCAAGACGCGAGCGGGATCGCCATCGCCTGCGGCGTGCGCCATCAGCAGGCCCTCGCCCGAGGGCCACCACAGGCCTCGCTCCACGCAGCGTGCCGTCTCGTCCTCACCCAGCAGCTTGCCATAACGCACGAGACCGTCACCAGTTAGCTGAACCTGATCCCAGCCCGCGGTCTGACGCCACTCATCAAGCGCCACGGCGGCCTTGACCACGCGCTCGCGCTGAAACAGACGCTCGGGACCCTCATCGACCAGCATATACAGCGCCGGATATACCTCACCGCGCATAGCATCGGCCAAGATACCAAGCTTGCCGCGCACGCCAGCCTTCCACGCCGTCCAAGCGCAGGCGTCGAGCGTCGACACGCCCAGCAGCGGAACATTGGCACCACGCGCGAGGCCCTTGGCAGTGGAGATGCCGATGCGCACACCCGTAAAGGACCCCGGGCCGCGGCCGACCACATAGCAACC
>JAXIZX010000166.1:0-4831 GCA_036303765.1 Collinsella sp.
GACCATACGCTCAATGGCACGACCGACCACGCGGAAGGCACCGGGCTCTTCCTGAACAATGCGGAAACGCTTCTCACGCTGCAGGCGACGGCGCTCCCACTCATCGTCGCGCAGAACGACCGGCTCATCCGAGACAGCCAACTCGGCGCGCAGCTTAGCCACCTGCTCGCCCACGGCAAGCATCAGCGTTTTGAGGCCGGCGCCCGTCACGGCAGACACGGCAAAGAACATATGTCCATCGTCGAGCGCTGCGCGCTTGAGGTCGGCAATCTTGTCGGCCGTGCCCGGCGCATCGCACTTGTTGGCAACGACGATCTGCGGACGCTCCGAAAGCTCGGCGCCATACTGCTCGAGCTCGCGGTTGATGATGTGGTAATCCTCGACCGGATCGCGATCCTCAAAACCACCCGTCATGTCGACGACGTGCATGATCAGGGCCGTACGCTCAATGTGGCGCAGGAACTGGTGACCCAGGCCCTTACCCTCGCTCGCGCCTTCGATAAGACCGGGGACGTCGGCAACGACGTAAGAATATTCACCGGCACGCACCATGCCGAGGTTCGGCACGAGCGTGGTAAACGGGTAGTCAGCAATCTTGGGACGGGCGGCACTCATGCGCGCGATGAGCGATGACTTACCCACGGAGGGAAAGCCCACGAGCGCGGCATCGGCCATAAGCTTCATCTCGAGCTCGATCCAGTGCTCCTCGGCCGGTTCGCCCAACTGGGCAAAGGCCGGAGCGCGACGCACCGACGTCACAAAGTGCGTGTTGCCCAGACCGCCGGCACCGCCGGGCGCCACGACGACGCGCTCGCCGTCGTGCACCAGGTCGGCAATCTCAAACATCGGGGTCTGCGTCTCGGGATCGAGCTCGCGCACCACGGTACCCATAGGGACCTTGAGAATCAGGTCCTCGCCGCTCTTGCCGTTACGACGGGCACCCTGCCCGTGCGTGCCGCGCTCGGCGCGAAAGTGATGCTTAAAGCGGTAATCGATCAGCGAAGACAGCTGAGCATCGGCCTGGATGACGACATTGCCGCCACGACCGCCGTCGCCGCCATCGGGGCCGCCCTTGGGGACAAATGCCTCGCGCCTAAACGACATGCATCCGGCTCCGCCGTCGCCGCCGCACACGTTAATGCGGCTGATATCGGTGAACTGTGACAACAGAATCGCCTCCTACAAAAAAGAGGGAGACCCTTGAATCCTAAAACTCAAGTGCCTCCCACATATGTGCTCTATGAAGGGTGAATTACGCGTTCGCGAGCGGGCGTACGCTGACCCTGTGCTTGATACCCTTGTGGAACTCAACGGTACCGTCGACCAGCGCGAACAGCGTGTCGTCCTTACCACGGCCAACGTTCTCACCCGGGTGGATGTGCGTGCCGTGCTGACGGACGAGAATCGTGCCCGTGGTTACCGTCTGGCCGGCATAGCGCTTCGTGCCAAGGCGCTGACCGCGGGAGTCACGGCCATTACGGGAGGAACCGAGTCCTTTTTTGTGTGCCATTGTGTATACCTACTCTTTCGTTACGAGTGTAATCTACTCGGCGACGGGAGCCTCGGCAACAGCCTCAGCCTCTGCCTTGACAGCCTTCTTGGCGCGGGAGGTAGCTTGAACCTTCACGATCTTCAGCTTGGTGAGCTGCTGACGGTGACCCTTCAGACGACGATAGCGCTTGCGCTTGTGGAACTTGAAGACCAGCTGCTTCTCGCCCTTGAACTGCTCAACGATCTGAGCGGTAACCTTGGCCTTGGCCAGCTTGTCGGGATCGGTGACGATCTTCTTACCATCGTTGAGGAAGATAACCGGCAGGGTGACCTTGTCGCCCTCATTGCCCTCGATCTTCTCGACGGTGATGACATCGTCGGTGGCGACCTTGTACTGCTTGCCGCCCGTGTTAACGATTGCGTACATGTTTACTTGCCCTTCATGCATCAGTTAGTGCAACAGTCGAATATAGTAGCAGGCGAAAATACCCCCGTCAACGAGTATGTGGAGCAAATCCACAAGTTCGCACAGGTATGGGGCTGACGAGTCGGCCCTCGTCGTCCTCGCATGCTTGATTCTGACGCTCGACATCGTAGGAGCAGATGGTCACGAGGTCTTGCATACCAGTGGAAACAATAGGTGCATCCACGCCCGGGGTCAAGCCCTGCAACAAAACATCAGCAGCAGAAAGCAAAATTTCCGGACGCATGGAGCCCTCGTTGTCGGCATGGGTGTCGAGCATGAGCACCAAATGGTCCGGGCGCTCCCCCGCCGTGAGCTCATAGCCCACGAGCGTGTGATCCAAATCCAAGCGCTTGCTCTTTTTGCCGCGCGCGTAGTCGATGCCGTGGCCCGCGCGCAGCGTGTCGATCGCACGACGCACCTCGTCGGCGCTTACGGGCGCCTCGGGATCCAAGTGCAGGTCGATGCGATACGACAGGCGCGTGAGCTGCGCCGTCAACGCCGGCGTGCGCACGTCGATGTACGCCGCCTCGATGGGCGCCAGATCGGCCGGAGACGCCGCAGCCAGGCGCCCAAACGCCTCGTCGAGCGCCACGAACTCGGTCATAAACAGGTCATACCACTCGCAGGTCGACGACGTACCCACCGGCAGCGCCGAAGAGAAGCCCACGCGCATGTGCGGAGAGAAGCCCTGCGTGACGGCATAGGGAAGTCCCGCACGGCGCACGATGCGCTCAATGGTATGGATTACTTCGAGATGGCCCAGGTACTTAAGGCGATCGCGCTTGCCATAGCGAACACGAAGCCTAAAGAGCGAGGGGTTGTCGGTCAGGCGCTCACTCATGCGCGATCACCCATCAATACATTCTTGGCGTGGAGCGTGGGGCAGATCCCGCAGCCGGTGCACGACGTGCGGGTACAGTCGGGAGTCGTGACGCCCTCGAGCGAGCGACGGTACTCGCGCTCGAGGAAGCCGCGCGTGCAGCCGGGGCTCACGTGCTCCCACGGCAGGCGCCAGTCCAACTCGTAGGGCAGGTGCACGAGCTCATTGAGGTCGATGCCGTTTTTGGCAGCAGCTTCCTTCCAGTTATCGAGCGAGAAATGCTCTACCCAGGCGTCAAAGCGAGAGCCCGAGCGCCAAGCATCGATGATGACGGGCGTCATGTCACGACCGGCGCGGGAAAGCGCGGCCTCGATGAGCGAGGTCTCGGCATCGTGGTAATGCACGCGGACGGCACGGTTGCGAACGCTCGTGATAAGCAACTTCTGGCGACGCTTGACGTCGTCGTAGTCGAGCTGCGGGCACCACTGGAACGGCGTGGCAGCCTTGGGGATAAAGACCGAAACCGAGATGGACACCGAGATCGAGCCGCGACGAGCCTTGGGCACCACGGAACGACCGAGCCCCAGCACGTGATCGGCCAGATTGGCGATGGCCACGATGTCCTCATCGCGCTCGCCGGGAAGGCCCATCATAAAGTAGAGCTTCATGCGGTTCCAGCCGGCCTCGAAGGCCGCCTTGGCCGCACGGTCCAGGTCCTCCTCGGTCACGTTCTTGTTAATGATGTCGCGCATGCGCTGGCTGCCGGCCTCGGGCGCGAACGTCAGGCCGCCCTTCTTTTCGCCGGCGACCGACTCGGCCATATCCACGCCAAACGAATCCAGGCGCTGCGACGGAATAGACACGCGTATACCCGTATCCTCCAGGCGACGGTTGAGCCTGCCGAGCACGTCGCGAATGCAGGAGTGGTCGGTCGTGGAAAGCGAGGTCAGCGACACCTCGTCATAGCCGGTCTTTTCCAGACCCTGAATCACCGACGAGACGATCTGGTCGGCCGAGCGCTCGCGCACCGGGCGATACGTCATGCCGGCCTGACAAAAACGACAGCCGCGGGCGCAGCCGCGCAGGATCTCGATAGACAGGCGGTCGTGAACCAGCTGCGCATAGGGCACGCACGACTGCGACAGCGGATTCGTGGCGCCGAAATCCTCAACGACGCGCTTGTAGACCACGGTCGGCGCATCCTTGCCTTCACGCGGCACGGTGTAGCCATGCGGCGAGCAGGGCTCGTCGTGACGAACCTCATAGAGCGACGGCACGTAGTTGCCGGCAATGGATGCAAGCTGCTCGACAATCTGCGCGCGCGGGACCCCTTCGTCACGCAGGCGGCGATGCAGCTGGCAGGTCTCGAGCAGCGATTCCTCGCCCTCACCGATGAGGATGGCATCGAAGAAGGCCGCGTACGGCTCGGGGTTGTACACCGAGGGACCGCCGGCGATGATGATTGGGTCGTCTTCACCTCGGTCGGCCGCTAACAGCGGAATGCCAGCGAGGTCCAAAGCCTCGAGGAAGTTCGTCACCGCCATCTCGTGCGGCACATGCAGACCGACGATATCAAACGAAGCGACCGGCGCTGCACCCTCGAGCGATAGCAGCGGAATACCCGCCTCGCGCATGGCGTCGCCCATATCGGGCCACGGCACATAGCCGCGCTCGCAGGAGATGCCCTCGGCCTGGTTAAGGATGTTGTAGAGGATGGCGATGCCCTGGTTGGGCAGACCGACCTCGTACACATCCGGATAGATCAGGCAGCAACGGTAGTCGGCATCGGCCTTGGAAAGCGTGCCCCACTCGTGATCGATATAGCGGCTCGGCTTCTCGACCTTGGCGAGCAACGGCTCAATTAAATGAAAACAATCTTGGTATGCAACGCGCAACGGAAACCCCTAAGCAGCGAGATCTGATGCGTCCTGATAGGACGCCATAGGACGGGTAGCGCCCGCGACCGTGGTCACCAGATCGCGAACGCGGGAGAACGTGGCAGTGACCACCTCGTTGGCACGGCTGTAGTCGACATCGCGCTCGTAGAGCGAAAC
>JAXIZX010000167.1:0-1715 GCA_036303765.1 Collinsella sp.
CATGCCCGGGGTGGCTGGGCCATCCCGGGCATGATGTGTTCGCAAATGGTCGAACGCTAAATCGTTTGACTATTGGGCAAGCTTGAGCTTACACCATGCGATTTCATTATAGAGGTAGGCGCGGCGTGCATCATCCTCCGACAAATTACCCAGCTTCTCTTCAAAACCTTGAATATCAGCTTTAAGCTTGTCGGCATCGACGGTCGCCAAATCGCAAGCGCGCTCGGCGAGAACGGTCACGACATCGTCCGCAACCTGGGCATAGCCGCCGGCCACGGCAAACGTGTGGTCGACAGTGCCCATGGCCTTATCGGAAACGCGAACGTAACCGCGGTCGATCGTGCAGATCTCGCTGGAGTGAGCAGGCAGAACGCCAAACTCACCATCCGTGGACGGAATCGACACAAACGCAGCGTCGCCCTCATAGGCGCAGCTCACGGGGCACACGATGCGGATACGCATAACCTACTTCTCCCCCATCTTGCGGGCGCGCTCGCGCACGTCCTCAATCGTGGAAGCATAGCGGAAAGCCTGCTCGGGCAGGTCATCGGCCTTGCCGTCGACAATCTCGGCAAAGGAGCGGACGGTATCCTCGACGCGGACGTAGACACCGGGGTTGCCGGTGAACTTCTCGGCGACGTGGAAGGACTGCGAGAGGAACTGCTGAATCTTACGAGCGCGGTTGACCGTAAGGCGCTGCTCCTCGGACAGCTCGTCCATACCCAAAATGGCGATGATGTCCTGAAGGTCGGAGTACTCCTGCAGGAGCTCCTGAACCTTAACGGCGACACGGTAGTGCTCCTCGCCGACGATCGAGGGATCGAGGGCGTCGGAGGAAGACGCGAGCGGGTCGATGGCCGGGAACAGGCCGAGCGACGAAATGCTACGCGAAAGAACCGTAGTGGCGTCGAGGTGCGTAAACGTCGTGGCAGGAGCTGGGTCGGTCAGGTCGTCTGCGGGGACGTAGACAGCCTGAACGGAGGTGATGGAGCCCGTCTTGGTCGAGGTGATGCGCTCCTGGAGGTCGCCCATCTCGGTAGCCAGCGTAGGCTGGTAGCCAACGGCGGACGGCATACGGCCCAGAAGGGCGGAAACCTCGGAACCGGCCTGGGAGAAGCGGAAGATGTTATCGATGAACAGCAGGACGTCCTGGCCACGATCGCGGAAGTACTCAGCGGTGGTGAGGCCGGCCAGACCGATGCGCAGACGCGCTCCAGGCGGCTCGTTCATCTGACCGTAGACCAAGCAAGTCTTGTCGATAACGCCGGACTCGCTCATCTCGAGATAAAGGTCGGTACCCTCACGGGTACGCTCGCCGACGCCGGTGAACACCGAGGTGCCGCCGTGCTCCTGAGCGAGGTTGTTGATGAGTTCCTGAATCAGAACGGTCTTGCCGACGCCGGCGCCACCGAACAGGCCCGTCTTACCGCCACGAATGTAGGGCTCAAGAAGGTCGACGGCCTTGATACCGGTCTCGAAGATCTCGGTCTTGGTGGTGAGCTCGTCAAAGCGGGGCGCTGCGTGGTGGATGGGATAGAACTCCTCCACCTCGGGCATGGGCTTGCCGTCAACGGGCTTGCCCATAACGTTCCAAATACGACCGAGCGTCTTGGGGCCAACGGGCATCTTCATGGGCTCACCGGTATCGGTGGCGACAAGGCCGCGCTGCAGGCCGTCGGTCGAGGACATGGCGACCGTGCGGACGACGCCGCCCG
>JAXIZX010000168.1:0-2274 GCA_036303765.1 Collinsella sp.
ACGCTTTGGCGGGGCAATGTTCGCGCCCGCCATGCTGTTTTCTATATCAGGCCTCATGGTCGGCGTCTCCGCTCTCGCAACGACTGCGGACATCGTCGGCGATCTCGCCGTATACGGAACCCCTTGGTACGTTTTTTGGACCATCATCCAGCGCGGCTCGTGGACTGTCTTTAAACGCCTCCCGCTCCTTTTTGCCGTAGCGCTGCCCATCGGTCTTGCCCAAAAACAACCGGCTCGTTGCTGCCTCGAGGCTCTCGTCGCCTATTTTGCCTACTGCTTCTTTTTGAGCGAGATCATTAAGCTGAGCGGAGACAACCTTGGACTTGAGTACCCGTCATCTTTGACCTCCGCCAGCGGTATCACCGTCATCGACGGCGTCAAGACGCTCGACACCGGCATTATCGGCCCGCTGGCGGTATCGGCAACCGTCGTCGCCATACATGACCGCTTCTACGATGCCAAGGTTCCCGATTGGCTCGGCACCTTCTCGGGCTCCTCGCTGGTCTACCTCATCAGCTTTTTTGCCGTGTTTGCCCTTGCCGCTATCTCGGCCGCCATCGTGCCCTCCGTATACGCAATGACCGAAACGCTGCGCCATGCACTTACGAGCGTCGGCCCCTTTGGCGTGGGCATCTTTGTGTTTTTGGAGCGAGCGCTCGAGCCCATGGGGCTGCACCACCTGCTCTACATGCCGATCTACTACGACAACCTGGTCATTAACGACGGCATCTACGCCACATGGAGCAGCTTGCTCCCCATCCTCTCCCATAGCACGCGCCCCCTTAATGAACTTGCGCCGTGGGCCGGTTTTACCGCCACCGGCTGGGTCAAGCTCTTTGGCCTTCCCGCCATCGCAGCCGCGTTCTACTCCACCGCAAAACCAGAGCGCCGCGCCGGCCTCAGGGTCATCCTTGTTCCCGCCATCATCGCCTCGGTGGTTTGCGGCGTTACCGAGCCACTCGAGTTTCTCTTTATGTTCACCCACCCCGGGCTCTTTTTTCTCTACGCCGTCTTATCGTCTTGCCTTGCCACAACCATGAATCTCTTTGGCATCGTCGGCATCTTCTCGGGCGGCCTCATGGAGATGGCAGCCTTCAACTTTATTCCGCTCATGCGCACGCATGCCGGTGCCTATCTTTTGGCGCTCGGTATCGGCCTTGCCTTTAGCCTCATCTTTTTTGTTAGTTTTCGAGCACTCATCTTGGTCTATGACCTTAAGACGCCGGGCCGCGAGGATCATGTCGTCAATCGCGCGGCAATCGATTGTTTAACGGGAAGCGACTTTGCCAAAGAGCAATCTCCCAATGACGAGGTCAATAGTCGATCCGATCAAGATCACGTCCTCGCTGAGCGGGTAATTCAGCTTTTAGGTGGCGTTGGCAATATCGTGGGCGCAACCAACTGCGCCACGCGCCTGCGCGTCGAGGTCGCAGACCCTTCCATCGTTGCAGATAACGCGTCGTTTGTCGCGGTGGGCGCCAAGGGCCTCATCATTACGGGCAAGACCGCCCAGGTGATTATCGGCATCTCCGTTCCCCGCGTTAAAGAGCATTTTGACCAGATCATGGGCCTCGAGCCGGAATTTGTGCCCACCACCTCGGCCTCCCCTGCCGCCAGCCCAACCCACAAGCACGGCGATATCTGCTTCTTCGACATTGACGGCACGCTCGCGTGGCAAGACCCTCGAGTGGCACAAGAGCTTCCCGAGGGCGAGCGAGACCTGTCCCCCTATCCCAACGAGGCGGTTGCGCAGGCCATCCGCGATTTCGTTGCAAACGGCAACATGGCCTTTATCTGCACAGGGCGCACCCTCAGCTGCATCCACCCCAAACTTCTTGAGCTGCCCTGGACCGGCATCGTCTGTCTTGCGGGCGGTTACGCCGAGATCAACGGACACGCAATTCGCGATCTGTCGATGACGCCCAGTATGCTGCAGCATCTTGCCCCCTACCTTGAGCAATCGGGCGAGGTCATCCGTTTTGAGGGCCTCAACGGCGTCGTGCGCATGAGTGCCGATGCCCCCGATGCCCCCGGATACGCGCGCACCCTGGGCGACGCAGTCACGCAGCTGCAACATTACAGTGCCTACAAGATCTTGATGTCTACATCGCTCGCCAACCACATCGCTCAAGATGAGGCACTTGAGCCGCTGCTGTGCTTTAACGAGCTCGAACTCGAGGTAACCGAAATCTCGCCCCGCGAATGCACGAAGCGCGGGGGCATCCAGTCTGTACTCGACGCCCTCGATCCCCACCACGGAACCGTATACGGCAT
>JAXIZX010000169.1:0-2316 GCA_036303765.1 Collinsella sp.
CGGCCGCGCCAATGCCAACATTCTGTCCGACATCACCGTCGATTATTACGGTGTTCCCACGCCGGTCACGCAGGTTGCCGCCGTCAAGACCCCCGAGGCCCACATGCTGCTCATCGAGCCGTGGGACAAGGCACTCATCAATGCTATCGTCAAGGCCATCGGCGCTTCCGATCTGGGTATTACCCCCAACTCCGATGGCACCGTCGTTCGTCTTCCGTTCCCGGCTCCCACTGAGGAGCGCCGTCGCGAGCTCGTCAAGGAGTGCCGCGAGTACGCCGAGCAGGCCAAGGTGTCTATCCGTAACATCCGTCGCGACTTCAACAACAAGCTCGAGCGCGATGAGGAGCTCACCGAGGACGATGTCCGTCGCGAGCAGGCCAAGGTCCAGAAGCACACCGATGAGTATGTCGCCAAGGTCGAGGAGCTTCTGAAGGAAAAAGAAGCCGAGGTCATGGAGATCTAAGGTGCAATACGACGAGCATAAACTGGTCGAGTACTTTGCCGACGCCCCTGCGGGCGTCGGTTTTTCCGACCTTGACCTCAATAACATTCCGCACCATATCTCGTGCATCATGGACGGCAATGGTCGTTGGGCCACATCGCGCGGTCTTGCACGCACCGAGGGCCACAAGGCGGGTATCGTCTCCCTTCGTGAGATTATTACCGCCTGCGTGCGTCTGGGCGTCGACGTGCTTTCGGCCTATGCGTTTTCTACCGAAAACTGGAACCGCCCGCAGCATGAGGTCAACGTCTTGATGCACCTGTTTGCCAAGACGTTTATCGACGAGCTGCCGCTTCTGAAGCGCGAAAACGTGCGCGTTGTCTTTTTGGGTGACATTTCCGCGCTGCCCAAGAAGACCCGCGACGTTTTTGAACGCGGTCTTGCCGAGTGCGCCGATCACACCGGTATGACGCTGGCGCTTGCCGTCAACTACGGCGCGCGTGCCGAGATTACCCGCGCTGTCCGTCAGATCGCACTCGACGTTGCCGCCGGTAAGATCGATCCTGCCGCAATTGATGACGACATGGTGGCTTCCCACCTCTATACCGCCGGTCTTCCCGATCCTGAGCTTGTAATTCGCACCTCTGGTGAGCTGCGCCTTTCGAACTATCTGCTGTGGCAGGTAGCTTATTCCGAGTTCTACGTCACCGATACCTATTGGCCCGACTTTGATCGTTGGGGCCTTGTCGACGCCATTTTGGCCTATCAGGGCCGTGACCGTAGGTTTGGTGGACTGAGCAAGACCGAGGAGGCTTAATCGTGTCCGATCGTCCCAAGGCATCTGCTCCCAAGACGCCTGCGCGCAAAGCTACCGCTGCGGGAGCGCCTGCAACGAAGAGCGGCACCGGTTCGTGGCTGGCGGGCTTTATTACCCGTGCCGCCGCCGGTATCGTCTACGCCGTTGTCTTTATCCTGTGCCTGGTTTTGGGTATCGTGCCCACGGCCATCTTTGTTTCCGTCATGAGCGGTCTGTGCTGCTATGAGTTTTTCCGTATGACAAGGCTCGATGGCAAGATGGCTAACGAGCGCATGGGTATCGCTGCCGCCGTGCTCTTTCCGCTGTCGGCGTTGGGCGATTCGATGCTGCTGAATGCCCTGCTTTTTGCCCTGATGCTCGCTGTGGGCATTTGGTATGTCTGGTCGCCGCGTACCCGCATATCCGATGTTGCCGTGACACTCATGGGTCCCATCTACACCGGTTTTATGCTGTCGGCTATCGTGCTGCTGCGCGATGCCGTGCCCGGTTTTGCCGGCGCCCTGCTTTCGGTGGGTGTTTGCGCGTCTCTCTGGGTCTCCGATTCGTTTGCCTATATCGTGGGTAGCCGTATCGGTAAACATAAGATGGTTCCCAAGATCTCTCCCAAAAAGAGCTGGGAGGGGTTTGTTGGCGGCATCCTGGGCTCGGTTTTGATTTGGCTCATCCTGTGGGCGACGCATTTCTTCAAGCTCAGCCTGCCCTATGCGCTGCTGTGCGGCGTGGTCGTGTCCATTCTGGGCGTTATCGGCGACCTTATCGAGTCGCGCATCAAGCGCGGTGTGGGCGTCAAAGATTCCGGCAACCTTATCCCGGGCCACGGCGGCATGCTCGATCGTAGCGATTCGCTTATCTTCGGCTGCATCACCGCGCAGCTGATGCTGATGATCGGAGGCGTGCTGTAATGTCATTCCAGACGACGTATGGCCCCGATGGACGCCTCCGTGTTGCCATCCTGGGTTGTACGGGCTCCATCGGCACCCAGGCGCTCGATGTGTGCCGCCAGCATGCCGATCGCCTGCAGGTGACGGCGCTGTCCGTTAACTCCAGTACCTCCGAG
>JAXIZX010000170.1:0-3404 GCA_036303765.1 Collinsella sp.
CAGGTGCGGTAAGGGCTACCGCACGGGCCGATACTCAAAGCCCATTGTGGCACCCCGAGCCCGCGGAAAGAAGCTGCGCCGCGGGGGAGGCGGCCCCAATGGCTTTCTCATATCGTCTTATGGGCCCATCGCGGGGACTTGAACCTGCGAAGGAGCGAGCGTAAAGAAAACGCGGAGCGTTTTTAGCGAGCTGGCGAGGGCGCCGGCAGGCGGCCGAAGCCGGTGCGGATCCGCGAAGCGGATGCGCGGACGTCCTTTCGCCCGCACCATTAAATGAAAGAGCTCCCAGCAATGGGGGCTTTTTTGTTATGGGCCGTTTTTGGCAGATTTGACCTATCGATTTCGCGCGGTAGATGCCCCTGTGGTCAAAAAGTGGCGAATATGAGTACTGGCACGAAAACAGAGACATTTCGCGAAGCCATTTTTGCTCATTTTGCGCAACAGATGTACGCTAATTTGACTCAATCTTGAGACAAAACGAAGTAAATTCGATAGACCCTGGGTTCAAAGAGGCGATTTTGACCCAAATACGCTGTTACTAAACTGGTAACAGTACTCATATTTGGCCTTTTTTGACCATGGGTCCTCTTGTTGGTGTCACACAGCTGCTTCGTGCGGGTATCCTAGTCCCAACGCGTGCCTATCAGAGGAGAAACCATGCTGTTGTCCGGTATCATCGCTGCCCTTACGAGCCTTCTACTTCCCATCATCATTTTGTTGCTACTGCTCCCCAACGCCTGCTATGTCGTTGAACAGCAGCATGCTGTGATCATTGAGCGCCTGGGCAAGTTCAACCGCATCGTCAACGCGGGCTTCCACATGAAGGTGCCCGTAATCGACCGTAAAGCCGCCACGGTGAGTCTGCGCACCATGAAAAACGGTTTTGGCATCGACGTTAAGACCCAGGACAACGTGACTATCGGCCTTGAGGTCTCTGCTCAGTACCACGTGAGCTATGACATGGGCGCCGGCCCGGCAGATTCGGGCATCTACAAGAGCTACTACATGCTGCAGGAGCCCGTCGACCAAATGCGTGACTTCATCACCGATGCCCTGCGCTCTTCTATCCCCGTCTACACGCTCGATGAGGTCTTTGCCAAAAAAGACGATATCGCCAAGGACGTCAACGCCACCGTGTCCGAGCAGATGGCCGCCTACGGCTTTACCCTCGTGTCGACACTTATCACCAAGATCGCGCTGCCGACCGAGGTCGAGAACTCCATGAACGACATCAACGCTGCCCAGCGAAAGCGCGCCGCTGCGCAGGAGCTCGCCGAGGCCGATCGCATCAAGCGCGTTACCGAGGCGACCGCCGAGGCCGAGGCAATGGAAAAGGCGGGCGAGGGCATCGCCAACCAGCGCAAGGCCATTGCTCTGGGCATCAAAGATTCGCTCGAGATCATCCAGGAGACGGGCGTCGGCAACGATGAGGCCAACCAGCTGTTCATGTTTACGCAGTGGTCCGAGATGATGACGGAGTTCGCTCGCACGGGCAAAACCTCGACGGTCGTGCTGCCGAGCGATTTCTCGCAGTCGGCCTCGATGTTCGAGCAGATGCTGACCGCCGGCAAAGTTCAGAACGAGTCAAAGGAGTAGACGCGCGTGAAATATACCGTTGTTTGCGTTGGTAAGCTCAAAGAGCGCTTTTGGAAGGACGCGTGTGCCGAATACACCAAACGCCTAGGCGCCTATGCCAAGGTGGATATGCGCGAGGTTGCCGATATCGATCCGGCCAAGGCGGGCGGCGTGGATGCCGCGCGCAACAAAGAAGGCGCGGCGATACTTGCAGCCCTGCCGCCTCGAGCGCATGTGATCCTGCTGGCCATTGAGGGCAAAGAGCGCTCGAGCGAGGAGCTTTCGGCGCGGCTCGATGATCTTATGCTGCGAGGCAACAGCGACATCGCTTTTGTAATCGGCGGATCGGACGGCGTGAGCGATGCCGTGCGCGCCCGCGCCGACGAGATGCTCAGCTTTGGACGCATTACCTTGCCGCACAACCTGGCGCGCGTGGTGCTGCTGGAGCAGATCTACCGCGCCTGCAAGATTAGCCGTGGCGAGCCGTATCACAAGTAGGTCGGCAATACGAAACAATGGCGTGGGACAATGACTTTCGTTTTGAGGAACGCATCTGAGAGGACTGTGTGATATGAAGATCGGATTTGTCGGTTTTGGCAATATGGCGAGCGCTATGGCCGATGGCTGGATTGCCGCCGGCGTGGCCGCGGGCGACATGTGCGCCTGCGCAGGCCGCTACGATGCTCTGGTTGAGCGTTGCGAGGAGCGAGGCATGGCTGCCTGCCACGATGCGACGGAGGTTGTTGCCGCGTCCGATATCGTGGTTGCGGCGGTCAAGCCGTACATGATCGAGAAGGTCTTCGCTCCACTCAAGGACACGCTTGCCGACAAGGTCGTCCTTTCGGTCGCCTGGACCTGGGATAGTGCCAAGTGGGAACAGGTCCTGCCAGGTGTCGCTCATATCTCGACGGTGCCCAACACGCCGGTTTCGGTGGGCGAGGGCGTTATCGCCTGCGAGAAGGCTTCCACGCTTAGCGGCGAGCAGCGTGCCACGGTGCTCGATCTGCTCGGAAAGCTTGGTACGGTGGTCGAGCTCGATTCGAGCCTGCTGTTTGTGGGCGGTACCGTGGGCGGTTGCGCCCCGGCGTTTGTCGCCATGGCGATCGAGGCTCTGGGCGATGCGGCCGTCAAACACGGTATTCCGCGCGCCGATGCCTATCGCATTGTGAGCCAGATGGTGCTGGGTACGGCAAAGCTGCAGCTTGCAACCGGCCAGCATCCCGCAGCGATGAAGGATGCCGTGTGCTCGCCCGGCGGTGCTACCATCAAGGGCGTCGTCGCGCTCGAGGATGCCGGCATGCGCAGCGCCCTCGTCAAGGCCATCGACGCTACTCTCCAGTAAACTGGCCAATAAGGGACAGGTTTATTTTGGCAGGGTTTTCCTGCGGTTTTGTACCTTGAGCAAAAAGCGCCCCGCAACTGGCTCAATTCCAGTTGCGGGACGCTTACGTTTGCCCAGATAAAACCGACCAGAAATAACCTGTCCTTTTTGGCAGGTTAGTCCCAGAAGCTGTCTTCTTCGTCCTCGGACTTGGGGCCACGGTCGACATACATCTTATGGGTGCGCTTCTCCATCACAAAGGCAAGAATCGCAAATAGCAGGATACCGCCGGCGAAAAGGATGGCAAAACCGGTGCGGGTGCCAAACAAAAAGGAAAAAACTGCGTCCATTGGGTGCCTTCTTGCGTAGTTGAGTTGGGTCGTAAACGCTCATAAGTATATACTTGCCCATACATGTACAAGGTTGCAACCTAAATGGAATGTATATCGCCGGAGGATCTAATGCTTGATATCAAGTTTGTTCGCGAGAACCCCGATGCCATCGATAC